>NZ_JAKKRZ010000063.1:0-5291 GCF_025653725.1 Shewanella sp. SM74
ACAATAGAGCTGAACGTGCAGTAAAACCGTTTGTGATAGGCCGAAAAAATTGGTTATTTAGCCAAACGGCTAACGGTGCACATGCCAGTGCCGCCCTTTACAGTATTGTGGAAACCGCCAAAATAAATGGTCTAATCCCATTTGATTACATCATGGTTTGCCTTGATGAACTGTGTAAACCAGAACCCAATATCGATAGCTTGTTACCCTGGAATTTTAAACAGTAGGTGTGGTTCGCTAGACGGTTACCTTTCTACAACTGATTTGAACAGTTACATGGCAATCGCCCCTTTTATAACCGAAGTTAAAAATAGAGGTTTATGCAGTTCCGGAACTCTAAAAGTATAGCGTGGTGTTTCTAATAAGATGGCGGAAAAGCGGTATATGGGCTGTTTTTTAGAACGCTCTAAATATAACGCCAAGTAACAATTTAATCCTGGCTCAACCAACTCTCGTCGGGTTAATTGCTGCTTTATGTGTTGGACGGATTCTATACTAAAGTTTTATTTGACTTACGTAATATTCGGCATATTATAAATAAATAAATAAATAAATAATATATATATATCAATGGATTAGTAATTTTATGACTAGAAATCATTCGGGTAATGAAGTTAATTTTGGCAGCGCGGATATATTATTATCCACTACAGAGTTAGACAGTAAAATAACCTACGCAAACCCCGAATTTTGCAAAATTGCCGGATTTACCCTGGATGAATTGAAAGGCAACCCACATAATCTTGTCCGACATCCGGATATGCCAAAACAGGCGTTTAAAGATTTATGGAGTTTTGTTCAGCAGGGTAAATCATGGATGGGGCCAGTAAAGAATCGCTGTAAAAATGGTGATTATTATTGGGTTAATGCCTATGTCACACCCATTAAAGATAGTCATGGCAAAATACAAGAGTATCAGTCGGTAAGAACCAAGCTCGATAATCAAGTGAAGGACAATGCCACTGCCATATACGCTAAATTAAACAAAGGTGAAACGCCGCGGGCTTTAAGAGCCAGTATCGATGCAACCGCAATCATACAAGGCCTGTTGTTTTTTTTGTGTTTGGCTTTTGTTGCGATGATGATTTTTACAAATATCCCCTGGCTGCTGAGCATTCCCTTATTAATTGTGACTCTCATTTCCGCAATATTCTTTACAACCTGGCGAAGCAAGTACCGCAGATTGCTCGATGATGCAAAAGCTGTGTTTGACAACCCTTTAATGAGTTACATATATACGGGCCATAACGATGTGGTAGGCAATATTCACCTGGCCTTAAAAATGCGTAAGGCAGAGATAAACGCCATAGTTGGGCGGGTGAATGATGTATCAATAAACATTACGGACGCCGCGAACGAGACCAATAGTGCCAGTGACATGGTGGCAAAATATTTGGCTGAGCAAAATGCCGAAACGGCACATATTGCGACTGCAATTAACCAAATGGCGGCTACCGTACAAGATTTGGCTAAAACGGTATCTGTGGCCGCACAGGCTTCTGATGAAGGAAGAAACATATCTGAAGCAGGTCAGCAAGTTGTTGATTCAACTGTAAGGGCTATAAATGAGTTATCTAGTCAACTTGCAGAAGTTGATAAGGTGGTTACCCGCCTGACTGAAGGGTGTAACTCGATTGGTAGGGTATTGTCTGAGATTAGCGGTATAGCCGACCAAACCAATTTACTTGCTTTGAATGCTGCCATTGAAGCGGCACGAGCAGGAGAGCAGGGACGGGGATTTGCGGTTGTTGCTGATGAAGTAAGAACCCTTGCAAAGCGAACACAGCAGTCTACAAAAGAGATTAATACCCTGCTTGCACAACTTCAACTGGAATCAAATAATGCAGAGAGTGCAATGAAAGTAGGTAAAAAACTGTCTGAAAATTGTGTGATTTTGTCTGAGAAAACAGGGGAATCGTTGCGTAACATACACACCGAAGTAAGCAAAGTATCAGATATGAATACACAAATTTCAGCAGCAATTGAAGAACAATCTGTGGTAACAGAGCTGGTGAGTAAAAATATTGTTAGAGTTAATGACCTGGCCGTGGTGAGCGAAGAGAATGGAATAACGGTGTCACGACTGGCCGCGAGCTTATTAGAGCAATTGCGGGTACAGAAAAGTCTAATTGAACAATTTAGAGGTTAGGTTATTATGGCAGCCTACTACGTAGTAGCGCAGACATTATCTGAGCATCATTTTTTTATGGATCCGACCAAATCTCATCGCAAAAGTTGAATAACTTCATTACCAAACTTGATGCCGCGGTAGAAGAGCACATGAAGTGGACACGGCGTGTATTGCGCACCTCACTTGGTTAGCATGTGCTTGCGCCGCTTGCCCTATGCGGTTGGTTACATTGCCAGAAAAAGTCTATCACTCACTGCAATCAACAATAACTGCATAATAAGTGTGTATTTAATTTTTCTTAGGAATTTTTATGTCTCCGTTTTATCCTGATTTATTACATTTAATACCCGACACTATAATCGTTGTAGATAATAAAGGTGAAATCACGTGGGTTAACGATTCGGTAACAAAACTATTAGGTTATCAACCAGCAGAGTTAGTTGGTAAAACCGTAGAGTGTTTGATACCTAAACGTTATCGAGAAAAGCACGTACCTATTCGCAACTCATTTATTAGTCACCCAACTGAACGCTCGATGGGAACGGTTGCCGGATTATGGGCGCTCGACAAAAATAAGAAAGAAATACCTGTATCTATAGAGCTTAATCATTACAAAGAATCAGGAAATACTTACACTGTCTGTTCAATGCGAACGTTAACCAAAAAAGAGTTGGTAATCACCGCACTTTATAAAATGCAGGAACGATTAGAGTTTTCACAATCATTAGCACATGTAGGAACTTGGGATTGGGATATTACCAACGAAACACTAGTTTGGACCGATGAAATATACCGAATATTTGGATTAACACCGCAAGAATTTGACGCAACATATAAGGCATTTCTTAGCTGTATACACCCTGATGATAGGCAATCAGTTATTGATGCTGTTAATACAGCAATTTCTGATGATGTCCCCTACGAAATAATGCATCGCGTCGTTCAGCCTAGTGGCGAAGTAAGACATGTACTAGAAAAAGGCCATGTCATTCGCGATAAAAACTCCATGCCTGTTCGTATGCTAGGGGCGGTATTAGATGTCACACAACTAATTGAAAAAGAAGGAAAAATTACGCAACTTGCACATTTTGATGAGCTTACCCAGTTACCTAATCGCGTTTTATGTCGTAAAAAACTAGAAGATAAAATAGCCATAGCGCAATTGAATAATAAAAATTTTTCTGTTTTGTATATTGATTTAGATAACTTCAAAAACATTAATGATACGCAAGGTCACTTGATAGGTGACGAATTTTTAAATGAAATTGCTGTAATATTATCCAACAACCTCCCCAAAAACACATATTTGGCTAGACTTGGAGGTGATGAGTTTATAGCCATATCTGACTTCTATGATTACAATTCAGTAACAGACAAAAAAATCAATTGCTTTGTGAGCAAATAACTTCACTATTACAAATAAGAAAATCTTATACCAATTGTGTTGTCGATATCACAGCAAGTATTGGTGTCGCTGTTTTTCCTTTGCATGGAAAAAGTTTTAACGAATTATTAAGATCTGCTGACCAAGCAATGTATCAAGTCAAAGGGAAAGGAAAAAACAATTACGAAGTCTATAACTCAGAGATTGAAGAAAAAAGAATAAATCAACTCAAACTCGTTTCAGATATGCGTACAAGTTTGCAAAATAATGATTTTCAGGTTTACTATCAGGCAAAGCAAAGTTTAAAGAACAGCAGCTTAGCTGGGTGTGAGGCACTAATACGGTGGGATCATCCCAAATTAGGCAGAGTTTCTCCTATTGAGTTCATTCCTTTAGCCGAAAAATCAGGTCTTATTATACCCTTAGGTAAATTTGTACTAGATAAGGCTTGCCAGTTTGCAAAAAACTGGCAACACCATTCAACACTGCCAATTACAGTATCAATCAATGTATCTGCCGCACAACTTAAATCAGAATTTTTTGTTGATGATATAAATGAATCAATCAAAAAAGCCGGAATTGAAGGAAATCAAATTGAATTAGAAATAACAGAAAGCTTACTGATGGAAGATATTGAAACAACTATTAAAACATTACTGAAATTAAAGAGCATAGGCGTTGCTATTTCAATTGATGACTTTGGCACTGGCTACTCTTCACTAAGCTATTTAAAGAAACTCCCCGTTGATACATTGAAAATTGATAAAAGCTTTATTGATGGCCTGCCAAGGAAAGAGGATGATTCAGCAATAGTATCTAGTATTGTAGCGTTAGCAAATAGTTTACAACTAAAAACAGTCGCAGAAGGTGTAGAGAGTCAAGAGCAAAAAGTATTTTTGTCCGTTTTAGGTTGCGACGCTATACAAGGGTATTTATATAGCAAGCCTATACCTGAACATGAATTCTTTCTTGAGTTCGTTTAATCCTTACTTGCTGGTTTTACCATTGCGGCTATTACTTACACGGGATTTTTCATACCCCAAATGCTCATCCATTTCCACGTTCAATGCCGCTTCAACAGTGATTGTTGGTCTAAATCAAGTCCAAGTTGTGTGTACTCAGTTGCAGGAGACTCAAAACCAACGAGACCTGCATGAGCTTTAATAGGAATAAATTTCAACGTGCACTGTTATTATATAAGGGGTATCCTGTTAGCTCCACTACCCACTACATGTTGTGTTTAGCGCTCTTTGATATTTTCATAGCTAACGGGTGGTGTAACCACCGCTTGTTCAAGTAATCTATAAAATAGTAGACCACGTGAATGAGAAGCTCGACGATTAAAACGAAAGGCATATTCGTCGAGATAACTATCTAAATGTTCATGCCCCACCGAACCTTGATGAGTTCCTAATATCCACCTTTTCAATAGTGATGCGACTCTATGCACACCCGCTAATGTTTGATGGGCTGGCTCTTCAGACCCAAGCTGAACCAATTTATTACGTTCATAACCAAGCTCATAAAGTAACCGTCTAGCGAACCACACCTACTGTTTAAAATTCCAGGGTAACAAGCTATCGATATTGGGTTCTGGTTTACACAGTTCATCAAGGCAAACCATGATGTAATCAAATGGGATTAGACCATTTATTTTGGCGGTTTCCACAATACTGTAAAGGGCGGCACTGGCATGTGCACCGTTAGCCGTTTGGCTAAATAACCAATTTTTTCGGCCTATCACAAACGGTTTTACTGCACGTTCAGCTCTATTGT
>NZ_JAKKRZ010000064.1:0-4802 GCF_025653725.1 Shewanella sp. SM74
AAGTCATCACCGCGCAGGCAACATGAAGAAGCAGGGGCTTAGCTTGATTACGGCAGGCTCAATTCTGGCTGATATGGCACAGGTAGAAGCCGCTGGCTCCAAAATGTATAAGCTGGCGCCGATTAAACACTGGGAAACTGAACAGGTATTTGACCTGCTTCGGATAGCCGGTAGCAATCCCATTAAACGAGTCCCAGGTATCGTCATCGATACTTACCTGACTAACTTCGGTCTTCTGTTAGAGCTTTACGGCAATTACTCTCCACCAAAAGAAACGTAAAGAATGAGCCTAGACAAATTAATGGATTCCTGTGGGTGGATTCCTGTGGGAATCCTTTTTTTTGCCAATTAATCTAAATAAACACAAGCGGTTAGCGATGAATTCATCGATAATGCCCGCATGCAATTCAGTCATGATAATCTGCCGGATGATCCGGTGTTACTCAAACAAATTATTCTGCAACAGCAGCGGAAACTGCTGCTGTTGGAAGAAAGATTTCGTCTGGCCCAGCAAAAGCAGTTTGGCCAAAGCGCCGAGAGTCATCCCGGACAGGGCGAGCTGTTTAATGAGGTGGAAGTCGAGGCAGAAGCCCTCGAGCCCGAAGCTCAGCCTGCGGATGAGGCGCAAGCACTCAAGCACCGTAACAAGCCGGTGCGTAAACCACTTCCGGCCGAGTTGCCCCGGGAAGTGGTTATCCATGACATCAGCGATGCCGAGAAAATCTGCGCCTGCTGTGGCGGTGAGTTGCATCAAATGGGGAAAGAGAAGAGCGAGCAGCTCGAATTTATTCCTGCCCGGGTGAGAGTCATAGAGCGGGTGCGGCTCAAATACAGCTGCCGCACCTGTGACAAGCACGGCACTGAGGTGCAAATTAGCATAGCCCCCGTGCCCCCAAGCCCCATCCCCAAGAGCATGGCCACCGCCTCACTGCTCAGCCAAATCATCACCAGCAAGTACCAATATGGCTTGCCTTTGTATCGCCAGGAGAGCCTGTTCGCCCAATATGGTATCGAGCTGAGCCGCCAAACCATGGCCGACTGGATGCTCAAATGCGCTGAACTGCTGCAACCGCTGTACGATAAATTGCATACCGTTTTACTGCTACAACCGGTCATCCAAGCCGATGAAACCACGCTCAATGTGCTCAAGGAAGATAAAGCCATCTGTTATATGTGGCTGTATGCCAGCGGCAGCGACAGGCCCACTCCGCTGGCGATCCCCAATATCGTGCTCTACGACTACCAAGCCAGTCGCGCCGGACAATGTGCCGTGGATTTCTTGAATGGATATGATGGCTACCTACAAGTCGATGGCTACGCCGGTTACGGCCAAACTGCAGCAACCCTCGTCGGTTGCTGGGCCCACGCACGGCGCAAATTCAAAGAGGCGGAAATCGCCCAGCCCAAAGGCAAAACCGGCAAGGCAAACTGGGCACTGAATCATATCCAAAAACTCTACCGCATCGAAACCCTGAATAAGGACAGCAGTGCCGAGGTGCGCAGACAGCAAAGGCAATTGCACAGTCGGCCGTTACTCGATGAGTTGCATCGCTGGCTGGAAAAATCCCAACAGCATGTGCCACCCAAGAGCAGTCTGGGAAAGGCCATCGGCTACTGCCTGAATCAATGGCCCAATCTCACCCGCTATCTTGAAGACGGGCAGCTGAGTATCGACAACAATCGCGCCGAGCGGGCGATAAAGCCGTTCGTCGTCGGGCGCAAGAACTGGCTGTTTGCCAATACCGCCAAGGGTGCGGCCGCCAGCGCCATGCTGTACAGCATGATAGAAACCGCCAAGGCCAATGGGCTGGTGCCTTTCGACTACCTGATGCATTGCCTTGAGCAGCTATCCCTCAAGTCAGACAGTGTCGAACATCTGCTGCCCTGGAATGCAAAATTAGGCTAGGTGTAGATCGCCGGACGGATACGTTGGTTTGCGGTGACATTGCTTTGGTCTTCGTGTGGTCGATATCGTTAATCGCCAGATAAAGCTGATAATCATGGTGTTCGACCTTACCGCAATACTCCGTACCACGGTCAGTTAAAATGCGAAGCACAGGCAACTGGTGTGACTCGTAAAACGGCAGTACTTTGTCGTTCAGTAAGTCTGCTGCGGTGATCGGCGTTTTCGTGGTGTAGAGCTTGCAGTGCGCGACTTTGCTGTAAGTATCAACATAGGTTTGCTGGTATATACGCCCCACGCCCTTAAGGTTTCCGACATAAAACGTGTCTTGCGACCCCAGATAGCCAGGATGCGCGGTTTCAATCTCACCACAGGCTTCATCGTCGTGTTTTTTGCGCTCAAGTGCCGCAATCTGTTCATCGGTCAGCTCAATACCATCACGAGCAACTTTGGCTTCCAAGGCTTTCAAGCGCTTTTTAAAGTTCTCTAAATCATGTCGCAACCAGATTGAGCGGACGCCACTACCAGACACAAATACGCCTTTCTTGCGCAGTTCATTGCTGGTTCTGTGCTGGCCATGGGCCGGAAATTCAATCGCGTAATCCATCACTGCCTGTTCAACAGCTTCTTCGACACGGTTCTTGATATTTGGACTTCTACGGCTTTTTTCGATCAGCGCGTCAACACCGCCATCGTCTACTAATTCACGGTAGCGATAAAACGTATCACGAGACACACCCATGACTTTGCAGGCTCACTCTTAATTTGGTCTGTCGTGATTGGCAATTTATACCTGGATGATATACTGTGTTTATATACAGTTATGAGGTTCGTATGTCAGCAGTATACCTTGGTGATGCCAGTGTTTGGCCAAAACGTAAGATCCCGCTATATGGCGACCCGGTAAAAGCCGGGTTTCCTTCACCTGCGCAAGACTATGTCGAGCGCACACTCGATTTAAATGAACTGTGTATCCGCCACCCTAATGCGACCTTCTTTGTTCGTGTAGAGGGCGACTCCATGATTGAAGCCGGCATTTATGACGGCGATGTTTTAGTGGTAGACCGCTCTATTGATGCCGAGCATGGCGATATCGTGGTTGCTGCTGTTGGTGGTGAGTTTACGGTTAAAGAGTTTTGCACGCGCCCTTCACTGGCTTTACTGCCACGCAATCCGGCCTACAAACCGATACGGCCGCGTAATGGCGAAGAGCTAAGCATTTTTGGCGTGGTGACTAACGTTATCCGGCAAATGAAACGCAAATGAGCCAACCTATCTTCGCCTTGGTAGACTGCAATAACTTTTACGCCAGCTGCGAAAAGCTGTTCCGTCCAGACTTGGCTGATACACCTGTTGTTGTGCTGTCTAACAACGATGGATGTGTTGTCGCTCGCTCGAGAGAAGCTAAAAAGCTAGGCATTAAAATGGGCGTACCGGTATTTCAGGTGCGCGAGCTGATGCAAAAGCAGGGCGTAGTGGCCTTCTCATCTAACTACGCCCTTTATGCAGATATGTCGCAGCGGGTGATGAACACCTTGGAAAGCATGGCGCCCCGGGTTGAAGTGTATTCTATCGACGAGTCCTTTCTTGATTTGACCGGGGTAGATTTCAGCCAAAACCTGACGGAGTTTGGTTTAGCGGTGAGGCAGCGAGTGCAAAAGTATACCGGCATAACAGTATGTGTCGGCATAGCACCCACTAAAACCCTGGCAAAACTAGCGAACCATGCCGCCAAAACCTGGCCGAAAACCGCTGGTGTTGTCGATTTAACCAGTAAAGAGCGACAGCGAAAGCTGCTGGCTTTGCTACCTGTGGATGAAGTTTGGGGTATTGGCGGTAAGCTGACAAAACGTCTGCAGCAGTTAGGTATCGACACTGCGCTACAGCTGGCCGATGCTGACCCGAAATTTATCCGACAACATTTTTCGGTTGTGGTAGAGCGTACCTTGCGCGAGCTCAATGGCGAGTCGTGTATCGCATTGGAAGAAATAACGCCGACAAAAAAGCAGATTATCAGCAGCCGGGCTTTTGATGAACGCATCACCGATAAGCAGCAAATGCGCGAAGCCATCAGTGAATACATAAGCCGGGCCTGTAAAAAGCTTCGCCAGGAGCAGCAGGAAGCAAAATACTTAACCGTGTTTCTACGTACCAGCCCATTCAGCGATAAAGACGCACCTTACAGCGCCAGTAAAAGCGTCGAACTTGATAGCCCAACTAGCGATACCCGGGTTTTCCTTGCCAAAGCAATGCGGCTTTTAGACGGCCTTTGGCTGGAAGGATACCGCTACGCCAAAGCCGGCGTGATGTTGTCAGACTTTTACGACCCGGGCGTATATAAACCCGGGCTTTTTGATGAGCCGCTCATTAAAAAAGAATCAGACCAGCAGCTAATGCAGCTGATAGATAATTTAAACGCCAAACATGGCAAGACCATTTGGTTTGCCAGCCAAGGTACCAAACAGGACTGGAGCATGAAGCGTGAGCTGCTATCGCCGGCATACACAACCAACTGGCATGATTTACCGGTCGCGAAGTAAAGCAGCACAAAGTTAAATACAGCTGTGAAGCCATGCTCATTTAAACTTATAATTAAATTGTCATTACAGACCGGGACCAGGAAACTGGAGTAGTGATGCCGGAGCAACGTTCTGAAGGATCCCCTCATAAATCAGCCATAGCATAGCCATATTTGAGCAACTGATTGGCGAATAATACCCAGGCCGCCAGCAATTCTTTCTCCGTGATTTGATAATCAGGCCGCCTGAGTACCTCCAATCCCAAGCGAATCGTTGAGAGTACCGTTCGATGCCCAATGGTATTGGCCTGAAAATGCTTATCCCAGCCCTGTTGCTGTGCGTGTAAACCAACTAGCCACAACAGGCATTGAACCATCAAC
>NZ_JAKKRZ010000065.1:0-4746 GCF_025653725.1 Shewanella sp. SM74
AATTCGAAGTCAGCGGCAGATGTAACGAAAGCGACGATTGAGTTACTGATGCCATATAGGGCGCATGTGCTGACGATAACGGCAGATAATGGACGCGAATTTGCTCACCACCAAGAGATAGCAGAGGCGCTAGATACGCAGGTGTATTTTGCGCACCCTTATCGTTCTTGTGAACGTGGTGCGAATGAAAACGCCAATGGATTACTGCGGCAGTACGTCAAAAAAGGGGTTGATTTGAGGCTAGTGAGTRATGAATTAATCGAATTTGCTCAGAATAGAATTAACTATCGWCCCAAAAAGTGTTTGAAGTTTAAGCAGCCTGCGGTGGTGTTTCACCAGTTAGCTGCTTAATTGTCGAGTGTCGCACTTCGGAGTTGAATTCGGGTGAAAGGACTTTTAAGGTTGGTTTTAAGCCATCAATTCGATCATCTGTTAGCCGAAGAGACATTGATTCCGCTAAGTTAGAGCTACCTTTTGGATTGAAAATAAAGCCATCACAACGCCCTAATTTAGATGCGTTAAATAGACGTTTGCAAAACAATGAAGAACTGACTCGTGCTGTAGATAGAATAGTTAAGCCTGAGCCACAAGAAGTACCAAAAGTGGTGTATCAAGAAACACCAAAAGTGGTAAATCAAGAAACCATAGCAGAACCAGACAATGGCTTTTCGTCATTTGCCGATCTTTTTGTGCAATCACTCACGACATTGGAGTTTAATCCTGCTCAAGATGAGCCTGTATTGGATGATGTCATTACAGAAGAGCTTGATGATTTCAATGGCATAACCACACAACAACTTTGGCAGAGTATTCTCGATACTGAAACAGAGTCTCATCCTAGTATTGAACTGATTGAACTACAAAAGCCTGAAAATCAAGACAAGCAGCTTATATTGCATCATAAGTCAGAGAAAGATCCTTTAGCCTCTTTTCAAAAAGATGATGAAATTGAAGCTCTGCTGATTAATGGCGAAAAAGAAGAGCTGCTAGGCCAGGTACTATTAGGCCCTTCAACTTCGAGTGAAGTGCGTTTAAGTAAGATTAGAAGTCGGGCAATGAGGCTTGAAGAAGATGACATTATTTATTTTAGAAGCAAAGCTGATAAAGCCTCTTTTACCAAGCGAAAAAATGCACTTGAACGTGTTTTAGCTAAAGAAAGCACTATTAGTCATTTAGTAGATTATTTTGAGCCAAAGGGTATTTTATCTCCTATTTACTATGATATTGATGTGACCGATAGTGATTTTGCTCGCTATGATCGAATAGATGATCATGGTAATAAAATTAGCTTAAATAGCCAGCAACGAGATGCGTTTCAAAAGTTAGTTAATTCAGGACCATTATCTCTGCTTCAAGGACCGCCAGGTACAGGAAAAACAGAGTTTATTGCAGCTTTTGTGCATTATCTTGTTGAAAAGCAGCAGGTCAAAAATATATTACTAGTAAGCCAATCTCATGAAGCAGTTAATACCGCTGCCGAAAGGATACGTAAGCACTGTTTAACATTAGATACCCCAATAGATATTGTACGATTTAGTAATCGAGAAGGCGTTGTTTCTGATGGCTTAAAAGATGTTTATTCTAATGCGTTAGTCACCGAAAAGCGTGAGCTCTTTTCTGCTGAAACAACCTATAGAATTGAAGCGTTAAGCCAACCTCTTGGATTAGAATCAGACTATCTATCGGCGATTACTCGAGCTGAGTTTAAAGTCTTTAAGCAACTTGATGAGCTCATGGGGCTGTATGAATCATTAAATGACGGTAAGCAGAGTCAGGTTGATAAAAAGGGACTAACTAAATCTTATGAGCAACTTCGAGTAACAGTGAGTGAAATATTAAAAGCGGATTACGACATCGATATTGACCTTGTTGAGCTTGAAGATGTTAAAAACTTAGTGTGGAAGAAGCTACAAACTGAATTTTCAGTAAGGCCTGATGAGGAAAAGAAAGCGCGTGCATTAGCTAAAGTATCACGTGACATGTTGGAAGCATTGGCGGCCGAACGAGTTAATTATGATGAGTTTTTTGCTCGTTCTCGTCAATTAGTTACCGGCACCTGTGTTGGTATTGGCCAGCATCATATTGGGATCAGTGATAATCAATATGACTGGGTGATAATTGATGAGGCTGCTCGTTCTATCGCTAGTGAGTTAGCGATAGCAATGCAATCAGGTAAACGAGTGTTACTTGTGGGAGATCATAAGCAATTACCACCACTTTATTCTGAGCCACATAAAAAAGCCATCGCAAGAAAGTTAGGTATTGTGGCTAATGACTCTGAAGATTTATTTCAAAGTGACTTTGAGCGAGCTTTTGAATCTGAATACGGCAAGGAAGCTGGGGCAAAACTATTAACTCAATATCGAATGGCAAAGCCTATTGGCGATTTGGTTTCTCAATGCTTCTATAGTGGAGAGCTGGTGACAGGCGAACGTATGATTCCAGATATTTATCAGGACGTGCCTAAAGCGTTACAGAGTGTTGTAACTTGGATTGACACGTCTTTGTTAGGGAAAGCTTCCTATCATGCCAAATGTAAAGGTGAAAGCCTCTCCAATGTTGCAGAAGCGGATGAAATTATTGCTTTGCTTAGAGAGATCGCTGATAACGAAAAGTTTATAACATCTGTGTCAAAAACGGTTAAAGAAAGTGAGCCAGCGATTGGCGTTATTTGTATGTATGGCGAGCAAAAGCGTCTGATCCGTAAAAGATTCAATGAACAATCATGGGATGATGAGTTTAAATCCTTGGTAAAAATAGACACTGTAGATAGTTATCAAGGTAAAGAAAACAGAGTCATTATTCTATCGATTACAAGAAGTTGTACCGATCTTAGTACCGGTTTTTTACGCCTGCCAAACCGTATTAATGTGGCTTTGTCTCGGGCAATGGATAGATTAGTCATTGTAGGTGCAACACATATGTGGCGAGGTAAGAATGCTCATAAGCCTTTAGGAAAGGTGATTGAGTTTATCGAGTCACAAAAATTAGTCTCGAATTATAGTGTATTGAATGCAAAACCAAAGAAGCTTAAGGGAGTAAGAAGGTAATGAATGAGCAATCGAACATAGTTTATAACGAGATTGATTTCCTTATACCTTCCTACCGATTCAATATTCGTTACTCTTATGTAAGCAAGCGTGGTTTATCATTTATTCGTGAATTCGTGAATTCGTGTTGAGGCTCGTACACTTATCACCGATGAAGCCCACTGATATATCGGAGTTTTTAGGGTTAACCGAAAGAGAAGCTAAAGAGGCTATTCGAGATCTTATTGAGAGAGAAGAGTTGGCTTATAACGAGCTTGGACAAGTTGAGTTAACAGTCAAAGCGATTAGTTATTTTTCTGCTTTAGGTGAGTCTCCTCAAGTGAGTGATATCGTTACGAGTAATACGATACTTGGATATGAAGCATTGGGATTTAATTGTGTATCGACTCATAGTAAGCGTTTAAATGATAAATGGACTTGCGGACTTAGAGTTGACGCAAAAAGTGAACACATTGCCAACAGAACTAAATTAGTCGGGAAGGCTTTTCAGCGTCAATTTCATAGTTTGCTCGATAAAGAGATGATTACTAATGTTCGTCAACCAGAAGGGGCTGGCCAACCAAGTGTTTATAAAATTGATTCGCTAAATCAAATTGGAATAGAACCATTCCGAGTTAAGCTTGGTTTTACTATGGACAGACAAGGTGTTGCTATTGAAATTGATGAGATTGAGCAATTAGAAGCAGATGAACTTGTTTTGGACGGCATTCGGCAGGTTATCGCTAGTAGCCAGACTAGCAATAATTTAAGGGAAATCGTCTTAGCAATTGAATCACTAGGTGATATGAATACTGGGTCGTTAATTACTGAACAAGGGCTTAATATTGATAAGTTTTTTTCCTTGGTACAATCTCCTAGCGCAGATAATGGTGATTTTATTCCTTTAGTTGGTTCGATATACACCCGAGATAATTGGCAAAAATTTAGCGAGCAACTTAATTTTGTAAAAAACAAACTAGCTGGAAAACATCAAGAAGGCATTAAGTCGCTTACTTGGCTTGCTCCTAGTGAAGGGCTATGGGGAGTAAATAGTTATCTTCCGAGTTGTTTTGAGTCTTTAATTGAGGGTTCAAAGAGCAAAGGTAAAAAACCGAAAACGCTATATCAACCTACATTATTCGTCCCTGTGACATCGAAGCACGATAAGTATGGTTGTAAGCGATGGAAAGACGATTTTGCTATAAATCTCGACTACGTGAATGGGTATGTTGCAGGTTTTTTAGGCGGTGCAGTAGAAGTTGTTTTACTTGAGGATGAGTTGGTTGCGGTCACTTATTACATTAGCTTGCCAGAAATCTATCCCGTTCCAATACCTATTGGATTTATAAGCAAAAACAAAGTATTAATTGAAAGAGTAGCAAGTGAGCTCTATCCATATTTAGATTCTTTATATGATAGTGAAAATAGACGGAATTTAGGGGCTATTTCAAAATTATGACCTACACAGAAGACAGGGCGGGATCATACTTTGTTAACAGTAGGGAACTTCTTCCTATCTGCATGATCTGATCGGGCATGTTATTCTACTGAGCCTAATCCATGTCCTTATTTGAACACTTGAAACTCATCGAAGACCCTCGCTCTCACATCAACCTAGACCATGATTTAGTTGATATTATTTTTCTTGTTTTAGCCGCAATCGCTTCAGGTTGTGATGGCTGGCAAGCTATTGAAGAATTCGGCCAAGAGAATCTAT
>NZ_JAKKRZ010000066.1:0-4512 GCF_025653725.1 Shewanella sp. SM74
CATTTACGGTGGCCATTAGATCACGTGGTTTCGTCGTCTTGTGCCAACTCACCTCTAGCCTACGCCTCATATGATGTTCTTGTTCATCAGCTCGCAAATTTGCTAGCGGCTTCCTTCAGACCAATCCTCGCGGATAAGCCCTTGCCATTCGCTAGTAGTTAACGTTTAATAACAGCATGTTATTGAACGGTGACCTTCCTACAGAGGACTTTCACCCCATTAGTTCATGCCCATGCTGGGCGTACACAAACAGCTCCACCGGACTCTGTAATGTTTGCACCTTTCCTGCAAAAACACGCAGCAAAGTCGCCAACATCACATCGCGCGGTGAGCTGGGCGTTATATTTCAATCGAGGTGTGTCGGTGAAGTCGAAGATTTGGATTCTAGTAATTTCATTGTTTTTTGTTAGCCCCTTGATGGCTAAGAGTGAGATGAACCCAAGAGTTTCAGCTATAAAAAGCAACTTAATCTATGAGGGAACCTTTGTAGAGGCCGAAGTGATTGGACTGATCGTAAAGAGTGGTAATGATGCTTTTACGATTATGCTTGATAGCGATAATCAAATTTGGTTTGACGATTCATTTGTAATGTCCAATGAAGAAAAAAAGCATGTGGCCCCTTATTTAGTAAGGATATTCGAAGAGGCAACTGATCCGCAGCAAAAAGCTGCAATAGCAACAATATTAAAGGCTATGCTATGAAATATAACAAGTTGGGGTTCTGGGGATTTCCCCCTCTAAAAAGACATAATCCTCTGTAGACCACACTAATAAATGGCTGTGGAGGTAGGTTACTACTTATAAGTGTGGCAAATTAGGTAGATATCGTACATTTTAATACGGAACAGCCCTGATATGGCCATCAAAAACGAAATTTCTATTCTCACGAGAGCAGAACAGGCAGATCTTTATTCCCCACCCATTTTTTCAATCGAAGAACAACGTCTGTATTTTTCTCTGAACGATGGGGAATTGGCAGTTTTTCGGTCAATTCGTCTCAGAGCTCATAGATGTTACTTTGTCGCGATTTTGGGATACTTTAAATCAAAGCCCGTCATCCTAGATATCGCTTACTCGCAGGTTTCTAAGGATTTAATGTTCATCAGTAAAGAGCTGCTTGGCGGCAAGGGGCTCAGACCATTCACTCCCTCACAAAAACAAAAAGATCGACTCTACGCAAAAGTATTAGACCTTGCTGGTTATCACAAATGGGACGAAAGTCAGCACTTCAATTCTCTTTTCGACCACCTTGTTCAGGTGGGCAATGCCTGGCTGGAGCCGCGTTACCTCTTTGATACTGCTATTGAATTCCTAGCCAGTCACAGCATTGCTATCCCCAGGTATACCGTACTCCAGAGACTGATAAGCAGAACAATGCAGCAGGTCAGAAAAGACCTGGCGCACCAACTTAATCAACTCACCAGTCCTGAACTTCACGTCTTTCTGGACAGCATAACAGCCATTGATGACGGACTAAGCCTGAACCAGCTCAGAGGCGGTGCAAAAAGTCTGACCGTACCTGAGCTTAAAAAAGAGCTTGCCCTTTATCATCAGTTAGCGCCATGGCGCACGCAAATCAATGGCGTTATCGATGGGCTTAATCTGTCTCTTAAAAATCGACAACACTTCGGTGAGCTCATCAACTATTACGGCAGTAAACTCAAACGATTCAAACGCGCACAGCAGCATCTATGGTTGCTATGTCACCTGACAGAGCGGATACAACTGGCACTGGAACGGTTAACTGATGGGTTCATTTACCATATCCGCAAGCAACAAGAAGCTGCCAACACCTTTGCACAACAAGCAGTGTTCCTGTCCTGGCAGTCAGCCGCGGACAATGTCACAAAAGCGGCAGAGTTACTGCATCTGTTTGTGGATGAGAACATTGATGATAATCAACCCTTCTCAGTAGTCAGACAACAGGCATTGAAGGTCATGAATGACAGGGATATCCAGACCCTCTGCCTTTACCTGAAAAAACAGAAACGGACCGTGGAAGAGTACCAGTGGCAACATTACGATGAACAATGCAATCTCCTGAAGCAACTGTTAAGGCAGGTGTTCTTGTGCCTTGATTGTGAGGCCGGTAAAGGCTCAGAAGCCGTCGTCGCCCAACTTCAACAGATTCAGACGGAAATCGCATCCGGTGGACCACTGAAGACGATGGATACGTCGCTCATCCCGAAAAAGCACCTCCCATGGTTGGTTAAACAGGATAACGTTAACCCGCAACGTTACGAATGGCTGCTCTACCGCCAGTTGACTTCGCGACTGAACGGACGCATTTATTTGCCAAATGTTACCAAATACCGCGCACTGGAAGACGACCTGATCCCCCAGACATCGCAGGATACCTTGCTGGCCTCATCAACACTGGACAGACTAAAACAGCCCGCAGAGTTATTGTTACAGGAGCAACAACACCGGCTGGAAAGTGCGCTCAAAGACGTTGCTCTCCATATTGATGAGGGAGACAATCGAAATGTGATCATGAAAAATCGTACCGGTACCCGCTGGCGTCTGCCGACCAAAAGCGCTACATCTCTGGTCAACAATCCCTTTTTTAAGCGAATGCAACCGGTCGATATCGCGGATGTACTGCGGTATGTAGAGCGCGAAACCGGGTTCATGAAATGTCTGACTCATGTACTTCCGATACAAAAACAAGGGTTCACTCATCAGGATGATTTACTGGCCATTCTGATTGCCAACGCCACTCACCGTGGTGTGTATGGCATGGCGCAGATCTCCGATCGAAGCTATGAACACCTGAGTACGGTGCAGGCCAACTATATCCGGCCTGAAACGCTGCATGATGCCAGCGATGTGATCAATAATGCGGTTGCAGCGCTACCCATCTTCCGCCACTACCATATTCAGGAGGACCAGTTGCATGCCAGTGCGGATGGTCAGAAATTCGAAACCCATCTGGAAACCTTTAAAACCCGGTACTCCTCTAAGTATTTCGGCACCAATAAAGGGATCACGGCCATGACACTGGTAGCCAACCACAGCGCCCTCAATGCTCGGATCATCGGTTCCAACGAGCACGAATCACACTATATTTATGACCTGTTACAATCCAACAGCAGTGATATCAAACCTGACGTACTCTCGACAGATACACACGGTGTCAATCATGTTAACTTCGCCTTACTGGATCTATGCGGTTACAGTTTTGCACCGCGATACGCGCAGTTCAGTAGTGTCATCAACGATCTGTTTGACGTAACTGAAAATGAACATGGCGGCACCAACCTTGCCCTGAAAAAGCCCATCAGGACGAATGTCATCGAAACGGGATGGCAGGATATTAGGCGCATTGTTCTGTCACTTCAGACAAAGCGAACGACACAGGCAATGCTGGTAAGAAAGTTGTCTGGTTATCCTTCGGGGCACCCGACATTACAGGCGCTGACGGAGTATAATCGACTGGTCAAAGCGCAATATTTACTGGATTACATAGACAATGCCAGTTTGCGGCAGTACGTTCAGCGTGCTCTTAACCGGGGAGAAGCGTGGCACTTCCTGAGACGGGCTATTGCGTCGGTAAATGGCGATCAGTTCCGAGGCAAAAACGAGTCTGAAATCGCTATCTGGAATGAATGTGCAAGATTGCTTGCCAACGCGATCATCTACTTCAACTCCGCGATACTGAGTCATCTGCTGGAACACTTTGAAGCGAGAGGAGATGAAGAGAAAGCGGGTATCACTCGTTCTGTTTCGCCCGTTGCGTGGCAAAATATCAACTTAAGCGGAACGTATAACTTCACTAATACTGGGAAATTGCCCGATATTGGCGAAATAACGAGGCCGATAGTGGATGATTAGGCTCCAAACTGAAAGTAAACCACCTCCGCAGCCATTTATTGGTGTAGTCTACAGAGGATTATGTCTTTTTAGAGGGGGAAATCCCCAGAACCCCAAAGTGCTTCAGTGTTTATCCATGTATGCGTTATGCATGTTCAGCAAGAAATTTTGCATATAATGAATCTAACACTTCAGAGCAGAGGTGAATGATTTTGTCCAATTCCAGTCACTAGCGGCACCGCTTCATGAGGTGCCGTTTTGCTATCTGGAAGTGGGAAATGTAGATGTCGCCCGAAGTTCGTAAAACATTTATGTCCAAAAGTGAGTTTCAAAGTGATCAAACTTTATTATCAAAAAATGAAATTTGTCCTCTGATAATTTATCAAACTATTGCGTCATTACCGTTCATGAAAACCTTAATTTTTTATCAAACTTTAATATGGTCATACAGTAAGCGTAACGCCAACCACACATTCCAATCCTAACTGATCAACCTTACCCTGTCTGCCATTATCAACTGCCAGGGTAATCATCATGCACCGTACCAAAGAACAATGGCTGGCCTTGTTTGCCGAGCAAGCCCAAAGTGGTCTCACCCAAACTGAATTTGCAAAACGTCAGGGCATCATTCCTACATATTTTAGTTATCGCAAGCGTCAGTTGTTGGCGTTTCAGGATGATGACGGTGGCTTTGTTGAG
>NZ_JAKKRZ010000067.1:0-4381 GCF_025653725.1 Shewanella sp. SM74
ACCAGTGATCATGTTTTTAACATAGTCAGCGTGGCCTGGGCAGTCTACGTGTGCGTAGTGACGTGAAGGCGTGTCATATTCGATGTGAGAGGTATTGATCGTAATACCGCGCTCACGCTCTTCAGGAGCGTTATCGATTTGAGAGAAGTCTTTAGCTTCGCCACCGTAGGTCTTAGCCAGTACGTGAGAGATAGCTGCAGTCAGTGTGGTTTTACCATGGTCAACGTGACCAATGGTGCCCACGTTTACATGGGGCTTAATACGTTCAAATTTAGCTTTAGCCATGGTAATGCCTCAGTCCAAGATTCTTGGTGATGAAAACTAGCATATAGAAAAAATCCGATGCATTAAAATGACATCGAACCGATTATGTTTAGGAGTAGGAGCTAAATTTAGAGAGGCTGGTGCTGATAGGCAGATTCGAACTGCCGACCTCACCCTTACCAAGGGTGTGCTCTACCAACTGAGCCATATCAGCAACTAATTTGGAGCGGACAGCGGGAATCGAACCCGCGTTATCAGCTTGGAAGGCTGGAGTAATACCATTATACGATGTCCGCGCAACCTAACTAAGGCTACCTAACTACCTAGAAAAAAGTGGTGGAGGGAGAAGGATTCGAACCTTCGAAGGCTGAGCCGTCAGATTTACAGTCTGATCCCTTTGGCCACTCGGGAACCCCTCCACAGAAAATGGTGCCGGCACCAAGAGTCGAACTCGGGACCTACTGATTACAAGTCAGTTGCTCTACCAACTGAGCTATGCCGGCATTATCATTTCGGAACGGGATATTAGGTAAATGCGCTCCCAAGTGCAAGTAAAAAACGCCTATTTACGTAAAAAAAGCGCTTGAACGGTGTTTTTTTACACGTTATGCAACTTTGACGGCCAATTAAACAGCGAATACATCAAACGGTAACGGAAACACGACTGCAATCACCCATTTAGTATTGTTCCAAATAATCTCATAGTGTACTGTGCCTTTCCTAAGCTGAGGAAAGCCAATGACTTCTAAAAATTCAATTCAAAAAGCACTCTATCTCGCCTTCGAGCGCCTGCAATGGTCTGAGTTACGAGATTCAGTGCCGTTGACACTGAGTGAGCAAGACTTGGAGAACCTTAGAGGCATAAATGAAAAGATTTCCTTATCGGAAGTGACCGATATTTATCTTCCCCTTAGCCGGCTACTGAATTTGATCGTTAAAGCTAAGCAACAACGAGGCTTAGTGGTTGATGAATTCCTCGGTCAAAAACCATCAAAAAGTCCTTACATCATTAGTATTGCTGGTAGTGTCGCCGTCGGGAAAAGCACCACAGCACGTATTTTGCAAGCTTTACTACGGCACTGGCCTGAACACCCAAAAGTTGATTTGGTGACAACAGATGGTTTTTTGTATCCTCTGGCGGACTTAAAACGTAAAGGACTATTACAGCGTAAGGGATTTCCAGAAAGTTACGATATGAAAATGCTGGTTGAGTTTATCTCCGCCGTGAAATCCGGTCAGCCACATGTGAAAGCCCCTATCTATTCGCACGTCACCTATGACCGCGTTAAGAATCAGCATCAAACCGTTTCTCAGCCAGACATCTTAATTTTAGAAGGCTTGAATGTATTACAGACTGGACTCGACTCCCCAGTTGATACCCGTCGTCCTTTCGTCTCCGATTTTGTCGACTTTTCTATTTATGTCGATGCAGAAGAACCTTTGCTAAAACAATGGTATAAAGAACGATTTCTGCAGTTCCGCTCTGGTGCATTCAGTGACAAAAAATCTTATTTTCATCACTATTCGACGCTAACCGATGATGAGGCCAATACGATTGCCGCTAATATTTGGGACACAATCAATGGTCCAAACCTACAACTTAACATTCAACCGACCCGTGAGAGGGCCCATTTGATCCTGCAGAAAGGTCAGGATCATTTGATGTCCCACGTGCTGATGCGCAAATAGCCTTATGTAAAATTGACTCTTGGGTACTTAGCGTGCCCTTAAGCTAATTTCACCGCCGATAAATGCTTGAACACCGTCGGCGGTTTCGAGCAATACTGCACCTTGCTCATCAACGCCTCGACAAATTCCTTCGACAGACTTTTCCCCCATAAGCAAACGTATTTCACGACCATAAAATAAGTCTGCGGCTTGCCAACGAGTCTTGAATGCAGCAAATCCTTCACGCTCAAATAACTGAATATCACGCTTAAGCTGCTTCTGTAATGCAATAACAAGCGCCGTCTTGTCAGGCATGTCGACCAACTCTGACAAATCACTCCAAGGCTGATCGATACCTTTACCTTGTTCCTCTGACATAGCCATATTGACACCAACACCTATGATAAGCTGGCACTGGCTATCAGCCTGACCCGACATCTCAATCAAGATCCCGGCAAGCTTCTTGTTATCCAAATAGATGTCATTGGGCCACTTAACACCAATATTCTCGACGCCAAAAGATTTAAGCACTTCAACCAATGTACAGGCCACCACTAAACTTAATCCCATTGCCTGCGCCATTCCCTGCGGGAAAGTCCAAAACAGCGAGAAATATAAGTGATGTCCATAGGGCGACACCCAAGTTCGGCCTCGACGACCACGACCTGCGGATTGATACTCTGCCACACACACATCACCATTCTTCAATTCAGTAGTATGGTCCAGCAAAAAACCGTTGGTGCTTGCTATCTCATCAAAGTAAAAGCAACGGTTATCAATTGATTGCACTAAAAGTGAAGCATCAATCAAAGAAATAGGATTAGCTAACTTATAACCGCGACCTTTGACGCTATAAATTGCCACACCATAGGTTTCTAGCGCATCGATATGCTTATTCACTGCGGCGCGCGAAATCCCAAGTTCAGTGGCTAACTGCTCGCCAGAAACAAATTGCCCGCTAGATAATAAAGCTAATATCTGGCGTTTTCTTCCCCAATGTTCAGACATGCAAATCTCCTTCACCGTTAGCCCCGATGATTCTAGGCTCGGCTTCTAGCACAACACCAAATTTATCCTGTACTTGCGCAATAACATACAGCGCTAGGCGGCAAATATCATGCCCCGTTGCTCCGCCTCGATTCACTAACACTAAGGCTTGCTTGTCATGCACTGCCACATTGCCGAGCACAAAACCTTTCAGTCCCGCTTGTTCAATCAACCAGCCTGCAGCCAATTTCACTGTTGCATCCGCTTGTGCGTAGCCCACTATCGTCGGAAAACGCTGTGCTAAATCGAGATAACAGGCTGCGCTAACAATGGGGTTTTTAAAGAAACTGCCTGCATTGCCGAGCACTGCGGGATCAGGAAGCTTTTCACTTCGTACTTGGCATACGCGCTCAAAAATCTCATGCGCTGTAACAGCTGCAGGATCAAATGATTGTAATGGACCATAGGCCAAACGCGGTTGCCAACGTTTAGCTAAGCGCAGTCCAACAGCGGTGACTACAGCGAGATTGCGCAATTTGTCTTTGAAAATAGACTCACGGTAAGCAAATTGACACTCAGCTGTGCTGATGCGCACAAACTCACCTGAGGGTAAATCAAGATACTCAACCCAATCACACACATCACATAGTTCAACACCATAAGCGCCAATATTCTGAATAGGTGCTGCACCAACCGTCCCAGGAATTAATGCCATATTCTCCAGCCCAAACATGCCATGCTCGAGCGTAAACTGAATTAACTCGTGCCAATTCTCACCCGCCTCAACATCGAGATAAAACGCTTCTGTGTCTTCAGATACTTTTATCCCTTTCGATAAAATCCTGACAACTGTGCCGTTAAAGTCCTCCGTAAAGACCAGATTGCTACCACCACCAAGCACCAACATAGGCAATTGCTGTTGCCATAGTGACAGACATATCGCCTTAACAGCTTCTTTTGAGTGCGCTTCAACAAGATCCGCGCAAGACTGGGCTAAACCAAAGGAATTAAATGATTGAAGGCTATGAGATAGAGACATGTGTTTGTTCAATGACGACAAAAAAGTATTGTAACTGCTAAAAGCGAGGATTGCAGCTCATGCTAGAGAAGATGGCTGGATGAAGAACAGAGAGAAAAGCAGGAAAATCACTCCAATTAACAAATTGCAGACGCAAAAAAGCCAGCTTATTCAGCTGGCTTCGTTGCATCTCAATGAGATAATTAGGCGCTTGGCGATGACCTACTCTCACATGGGGAGACCCCACACTACCATCGGCGCGTTTGCGTTTCACTTCTGAGTTCGGGATGGGATCAGGTGGTTCCACAAGGCTATTGTCACCAAGCAAATTCTGTTTATTACCGTGTCCATCGCTGGCTCACGTTAATAATAATTCGGAAAGCTGATTTTCTGTTGAGTCTTTAACTTTATCAAGTATCTGTATTCTGTCTAAGGTCCGTAAAA
>NZ_JAKKRZ010000068.1:0-3907 GCF_025653725.1 Shewanella sp. SM74
ATGGCTAAATTTGCCCAACGCGCCAAAAATGTAAAGTTAGCTTTAAATTCTAAAATCACTCACTTGAATTCTCGTTCTCAATCAGCGCTTGCTTCCAATATTCTGGTTCAGCATATCGAGCAACCAATGCATCGATATCTATTTTTGAGGTTGATGGACTAAACTCAAAATTGCCATACATATTGATGTGCTGCCATGCAACGGGCGAAATACTGTGAAGCTGAGCCAGTGCATTTTGATCTCCTACTGTTTGCTTCTGTTCATAGACACGAGATAGCAGCACTGTGTTGTAGTAAATGACCGCGTTGGTGATGAGCCGAGAGCATTCATTCCATATTTGCTGCTCCTCTTCTGTTTTTACTCTGAATTTTCCACCGTTAACAAATGCAACTGCTCGTCTAAGACGATGATAGGCTTCGCCACGATTTAATGCTTTTTGTACACATTGACGTAAGCCAACATCGTCGACAAAGTCGAGAATGTATAGCGTTCGGCATATGTTTTCCAACTCCCATAATGCTTTCTTGGTCTGATTCTGACGCGAATAGCTCGAGAGTTTGCGAACAATCGTGGCTTGAGTAACATCTTTTTGAGCTAGCGATGCCATGATCCGTTGAATATTGGGCCATTCACGTTCAATCAATTCATCGTTGGTTTTTCGGGCAGGCTTTATTAGCCAGTCACCACACTCATTGGGATGTTGTGAGCCGACTAACGTATCCATTTTCTTATGCAAATCACGATAACGAGGTGCAAAATGATATCCAAATGCATGCAAAATCCAAAAATTAACCTGATTGGTGCCATGGGTGTCAGTGGAATGCCGTTCTGGCTTTATATCAGAGGTATTGTTATGCAATAAATCGAAAACGTAATGGCTTTCATGTTCGTGAGTCCCAATAATCTTTGCATTTATAGGAACATGATTTGCAACCAACGTGTAGGCGCTGACACCTTTCTGTAAACCAAAATACTTGGGAGAATATCGAGCGTTAAGGGTGTTAATTTGCGTTTCTATCCGCTGACCATCGCTACTTGAATGAAGTGTGTCCTGAATATCATAGAGATGAAATGCGGGTAGCTGGCTGGTCGCATTACTAATCGCATCATTAGCCGCTCGTAATGTCTCCAAGCGTAGATAATTTCTTGATGTCCCCGCCATTGATGCTGAGCTAAGGCCTGAAACCTCAGCCATTTTTGCTAACCCCATGTTTGTTCCCATCGCAACAATACAGGCGAAAATTTCACGGGGATCAGCTTCATGCTTTACATAACGATCTAATACATGGGTAAATGCATTTAAAAATCCAGTATTACCCGCAACAAACCACAGTAGATCCGCAATACCAATTCCTGGTAACTGGCTGTAAAAATCGCTATTAACGGATTCATCACTGCTCGGATAAAGCAGCTTCCAACGACGCTTTTCGGCAGCCCCAATTACTTTAATATGTTTGTTGACCCCATCAGAAATATGTTGGTTAATCGCACTATAACGTGCTGCTAGCATAGTATGAAATACAGCCAGAGTATCTTGGATAGGGGCCAATAAAATGGGTGCACCAATATCTTGCAATACTCGTTCTTTATCCTGCCATCTAAGATCGCTTATTAAGTCATCTTCAAAGCGGCGAAATTCATTACTATGTTTAACGTACACATCACCCGCTTCCAGTGAGTTGCGTAGTAGGCGATAGACCAAAAACTCATAGCGATCTACATCAAGCGTTTTAAATGTTTTGCCCTCTTTACTAAACAAATATCGGCGTAAACCTTTAGGAATAATCTCAGTCGGAAATGAATTAGGGTCAGTTTGCCTTGGTGATTTTTCTGTGCGCAATAAGTTTTGTAAAAACGCGATAGCTTCAAGCAAAGGAGAGTCTTCTACACGTCCGGCAAAATCCAGATCAGTAAAAAGTTGCCTTAAGTTACGTTTGAATGTGGCGGATAATTTTGTGTAATGTGACCATTCAAATGCCGTTTTGTCGAAAGCAATATTGCGTAAGTAATCAGCAACTAATGGGAATCTCTCTTGTTCAAGCAATGCATAGGCTTTTTCTTTAATAATGGAAAAAGGTGTGTCATCGGTGATGGTGTCATCCGTAAACAGGCTCAATACATGACCCGCAGCCTGTAAATTTTTCGCTGCATTGGTAACCGCATTATTCATTGCTTCTTCAGCGGCACGCTTGGCCTGTTTCTCGTATTGATCGACCCAATGGAGCAATGCTTCAATTAAGTTGTCATTAATTTGCTGAAACCGATGAAAAGCAAAAAACAGCAGATATAACTGAGCAGTCTCTTTTTTCATGCGTTGAAGTTTATAAGTGGTATAAAACTTAACCATAGAAGCATAATACTTGCCGCTTTCATTGGAGATCCCCGCTGTTATGAGGAACTGCTTGGCAAACTCATGTAGAGGCTGGAAAAACTGCCGCCGTGCGACTTCATGTCGCAATTCTTTATAACTGAAATCTTTAGCTTCATGTTTTAATGCGCTGACGCGAAATACTCCTGACTCAGCCCGAAGCAAAGCCGCTAATTGCTGATCGATAAGTGAAGTCATGCAAGTGCTAAGTAATCGAGCAATACGGGTGCGTTCATAAGCCACCACTCTACCAATCATCTCTTGCATATACCGATAACTGGGCATGACAATACGGTGTAATGCTAAGTATTGGGTTAATTCACGAAAGATAAAGATAGGTTGTGTCGATAACATCGCAACCCGCTGTGCTTTATCTTCCAAATCAACTTTTACCTCATTATCACATTGTTTATACTGGAATAAATCAAGAATTGCTCGTTGTTGTTCAGCCCTAATCGGTCTTGAGGGACTTTTCAGTCTTGAAAGCGTTTTGGTGGGAAAGTACAGCGCGGCAATGTAATCCAAGTCATTTAGTACTGACGATTCTTGTTCATAACTGAAAAACTGCCGTTTGGCTTTGAAATAGCCCAGTTGCAATACTAAATGGGCTGCCACAGAAAACGTTCGGGTATTGTCGAATAGCTCGCGCTCTTTAGCACTTAAGTCAAAATATAATCGACGATCATCATCTGAGAAATGAGGTAATCCAAACAGTTCATCTATTTCATCAGTTGACAAAATAGATAGCCGCCGAACATCATTTTTCATGGTGCCCTCCCTATTTCACTACATCAAATAATTTCCCGCTCCGCGAGATGTGCAAGTGGAATCATACTTTTATGTAAGATCCCAAATACAACGAATTGATGCTCATGTTGGATGTAATAGATGACATGACTTGAATAAGGGAAGCTAAACACATTCATGCGTACCTCGGGTCTATTTTTCCCAAGGGTGGGTGTTTCAGCCAGCAGTTGAATCGTTTGTCTAAGTCCTGATAAATAGGTCTTCGACTGAGTCGTTCCCCATTGGGCTAACGTAAAGCGGTGAATACCTATCAGATCAGATTGTGCATCGGGCGTTAAATGATAAGTTACCGGCATTAGTCATACTGCCCTGCGGCCAGCTCATCAAAAAAGGTATTACCATCAACCAAATTGCCCATTTTGATGTCAGTTATGGCTTTCACCGCTTTGGATTGAAGCAAATGTAATTTTAGTGTCTCGATACTTTGGTATGCATCAGCTGAAATAACAACGGCCACAGGCTTGCCATTTTTATTAATTTGGATTGGAGCTTGTTGAGCTTTGAGCAACAAATCTCCAAAGTGAATTTTTGCTTCATTGGCTGAAAGAGTGTTCATTTATCACCTTTAAACGAATCGTTCGATTCGCTCAATTTACACCAGTTGGGCGATAAAAGTCAAAAATGCACCCTATCAAAATGTATACAATTTGATAGAGTAATTTATCACCTATCAAAACTACTATCATAAGTCGGTTATCAAAATCTCTAAAGAGATTATGGCAAATTTTTAAT
>NZ_JAKKRZ010000069.1:0-3289 GCF_025653725.1 Shewanella sp. SM74
AGGAAATAAAATGCAATTCCATAGCCAACAATTACGATGAAAGATGGTACGAGCTTCGTAAAACCTTCACTGGACTTTAATGCAGATGTTGCAACTACCTCTCCAAGAATCGAAATAGTAAGAAATAACCAGCTTTTCATGATCCGCCTCCAATATGATTCGAAGGGAGTATATGTCTTTTTCTCTTAAAATTGCAGTCTTGAAGAAAAAAATTATTCGTGCGCAACTTTCCGGTTAATTACATCTAACGCTGCGCTTTGCGGAAATTTAGGAGCGCCCGCGAGTAAATTTTCCGTAGCAGCGCTTTGTTATGGCTCATTCTCGCACCCAATACAAAACAAGCGCTCCTAGAGGGGTCAGCACGCCTGCTAAGAACAAAAATACAGCAGCACTAAACACCCGGTACTTAATAAACGATATCTTAGAGTTATTTACAATTTGATCACAAAAAGCCAATTCTAATTTGCATTCTTTATGCGAGTCCAGCTCACTATATCGATTAAATAACTCAAGGTATGTTCTTTTGCTGTACTTGCAAGCATGGCCAAAAAACAGGGGGTTATCTCCTTCTTCTTTATTTGGCATTTTTATCCAAAAAGGTGGGACTACCCTTGGTATAAAAGAAGTAAGTGATATAACTATCGCAGCAGCAACAAATATGGTGAATGACGCTAAATACAATGTAGCTAAGACACTTTCTATTGAGAAGGATGGATAAAGCCTAAGCACTCCAAAAATTGCTGCACACCCGAGGGCGTTCAAAATTCTGTGTCAGGCTAATTTTTAAATTTCTAGCACGCTATCTAAACGTCCTTCAAAATAAATCGCTAACTGTGATAAACAAAGGCTCCAATTGTGGATTGGCATGGTCCATTTATCTGAGGCGTTTAATATGCCTGCGTAAAGTAGCTTCAACAAGCTATTTTCATTAGGAAATGCACCTTTGGTTTTGGTGAGCTTTCTAAATTGGCGATGCACAGCCTCAACCGCATTGGTCGTGTAAATCACTTTCCTGATATGTTCTGGGTACTTAAAATAATGGGACAAATTATGCCATTTGCGACGCCAAGAGTTGATTACCAACGGATAAGCATCACCCCATTTGGCCTCCAGTTCGTCCAATGCCATCTCTGCGGCTTCTTTACTCACGGCTCGATACACAGGCTTTAAATCAGCCATAAACGCTTTCTGATTTTTTGAGGCGACATACTTCATTGAGTTGCGGATCTGGTGGATAACGCATAGCTGTGTTTCCGTATGAGGGAAGATACTGGCTATGGCCTCTGGGAAACCGGTCAAGCCGTCAACACAGGCGATAAGAATATCTTTTACACCACGATTATGAAGATCGGTCAGTACGGATAGCCAGTAATTAGCGCCTTCATTTTCGGATAAGTGAAGCCCTAAAATTTCCTTTTTTCCTTTCATATTAAGCGCTAACAATGTGTAAACGGCTTTACTGACGTAACGCCCATCCTCTTTGACTTTATAATGTATCGCATCAAGCCAAACGATAGGATAATGGCTATCTAATGGGCGCTGTTGCCACGCTTTAAGTTCGGGGATGAGTTTGTCAGTGATAGCACTGACTGTTGCGTTAGACACATTGAGCCCATACATATCTTCAACATGTTGATTAATATCGCGATAGCTCATACCTATACTGAACATCGATAACACTTTACGTTCGATTTCATCGGTTAGTGTAGTTTGATTTTTCTTAATCAACTGAGGCTCAAAGGTGCCATTGCGGTCTCTAGGAGCGTCTAACTCAAAGTTACCGGACGGATGCTTAATGGTCTTAGGGGTTTTGCCATTTTTACGATTAGGCTGAGGATCATGTGCTAAATGCTGCTCAAGCTCAGCCTGGAGAGCCGCTTCAGTGAGTTGCTTGATCAGTGGGCCAAGAATGCTGTCTTTACCTGTGAGGCTTTTACCTGATTGCAGATCTTTAAGGGCTTGTTCGAAGTTAAAAGGTTGGGTCATGTGTCATTCCTGTTTTTGAATATTTTACTGAAATGACACAGAATTATGAACACTACCGCACACCCAACGGCGACTAAAGCTCCATTTTTGGCTTCTGCGAACTTTAGCCAATCAACCGTTTGTTTTAATGTACTTTCAAGCACGCCTATTCTTTCTTTGTTCATAGCTAAATATATTCCACCGCAGTTTTAATCACATCACCACCGTAAATATCACCACTATAATCCCTTACGTTAATGGATTTCTTTGAGAACCACCCATTCTTTATGGAATCCGCATTTGGATTAGCTGACTTATAACCATCATAAACAGCTTTAGTCATTAATATTGGACTATAAGATTCACTATACGAGATAGTGGTTTTAAAGAAGGTATAAAAATATTCATTTTTATGCCTTAGCATTCTTGAACTTGTTTCTTCAAGGTCATCAATAAACTGTTCATAGGGCTTAGATTGCCAATGCCAGTCCTTTAAATTTGGATAATAATTACCTTGATGAATTGCAGGAATTGAATAGTTTTCAGTTTTATTTGCGAGATCTGTAAGTCGTGACGCTGTATTGGCTGGTTTTCCAAGCCATACTAGGCTGCGGTAAAACTCCTTTTCGTCACCTTGCCTAATGGCACCAGACTTAGTTATGAGCATCTTGCCGTAATCAATGCCTATTCCAGCACTAAACTCAAATGATTTAATTCTATTATTCAGAATGTGCTTACAAACGCTATTCATCAGAATTGCTGTATCTACAGCTTTTGTAAAGCAGTCTTGCTTATCAAATACAACCATTACCCTGTCGCCAATAATATTCCTAACGTGACCTCCGTAATAACGAGCACATGCAAGCATTGTTCTTACGAAACTGGAATAAATCTTAGCTAGAGTTTTAGGTTTTCTCTCAGCGCTAATTTTTGCTGATCCTCGAATATCGACGTATAAAACACAGCTTTCAAGGCGTTTACACTTCTTCTTTTGCGTATCGAGATTATCATAAGTTATGTTGGTGTCTGAGAATGATGGAACGAAGTTAGTTTCTATAATCTCAACTTCAAAATCCCAGAATTCAGATAATAACTGCGACACTCTAATCGAGGTGTAGAAGAAGCCAACTGCTGAAAAGTGGTACGCTTTATCTCGCCAAAGTAAAAGAGTATCACCATGAATTATCAACAGTTGACCGAAGCAAGACGATACCAGATTTCCGTGCTGTTAGAACAGGGCTTTTCGATAGCACACATAGCTAAATGCATTGATTGTCATCGCTCTAGTGTCTATAGGGAAGTTAAACGATGCCAAGGGCAATCA
>NZ_JAKKRZ010000070.1:0-3209 GCF_025653725.1 Shewanella sp. SM74
AATTTCGACCTAACTCAGTCAAGGTCAGTGTCTTACATTCAATCAGTGCCTTAGAGGCCAGCATCAAGCTGTTTAATCGTTTTAGGTGAAGTTCTGGGCAGTATTGGTGTAAAGAATGTTGTAGGATATTGGCTTCGCGCATCTTGTTGTCCAAGTGTAGTTTTTAGCGAAACCATTTGATCATGCAACAAGATGCGCTTCCACCCTAATTTGATGATTTATTTGTAAATCATCAGGGGATTCTTCAGTACTGAACATCAATCGGTGAACCGCTGGGAAACAATTTTTTATCGTGGTGTGTTGAACAATCCAGATTTACTTAATTATTTGGATAATGGCGAGTTACCACAGTGCTTATAAATTTAAAGGGATTTAGGAGAACGATTTGAACATCGAGCTATGGGAAGGCGGTTTATTAGCCCATGAAGTTGACGCTATTGAAACAATTGAGAAGCATTTTCAAGACAAGACAAAAGGTAAGCAGCTACAGAATAAACCTTCGAGCGGTCAGTCTTTACAAGAACAACTTCAACAAGCTAAAGGTAATAGCATTTTCCCTTGGAAGGGATACGCTGGTTTTCGTTTTGTTGATAAAGGCAAAGAAGGCGAGTTCGACCTGGTTATCGTGACCCATTGTAATGTGCTTATTATTGAACTTAAAGATTGGAACCATGGCGAAATAACAGCCCGTGGGGATAAATGGCTTAAGAACAATAAAGAAATGGGCCGCTCACCTGTAAGTGTTACGCGCAATAAGAAACAGCTGTTAGAGAAAAAACTAGACAAGTATAAGAATCAATTTTCAAACAAAGGTTTTAGACCATTTGTGCATTTTTTAGTGGTCATGACGGGTAATGCTGATTTTGAGCGTCTGCCCGAAGCAGACAAAGAATATACTATTTCTTTAGAGCAATTTTTGAGCCTAAAGAATGAATATGCTTTTAACGCAAAGTTTAAACCTCACCCAGCTTCTAAGGTTTTAAATCAAGATTTTCATATCTTTGATAAGCTATTTGACCGTAAAAACGCAAATATTCAACCCAAACACCTAATTATCAATGGTTATATGGCGATTGAAGAAGTCTTTGCTCATCCTAAAGGTGCATACAAAGAGTTCTCAGCAGTCTCAGAGGTATCTAAAAAAGATGAAGCATTGCTGCGCCTGTGGGACTTTAATCAAATTTCTGGTCGAAATGCTAAGACCCCAGAGGGACGATTTCAGATAATTTCACGTGAACGTGAAGTTTTGAGTTTTATTCGCCACCAAAATTACGACTTATATAAATATTGCCTAACCTCTCTAACGAGTGTGCAAAAAGATGAAGTTACTGCGCAGCAGTTTGAACTATATGAGTTACCACCGAGTCATGTTCGTTTTAATGAATTTATCGGTAAGTTTTGTGTTTCATTTACTGAAAGCGAACGACTAACGGTTGTTAAGTTGCTTGTTGCTAAGTTTGCTGATTTGCACGAACTCAAAATAGCTCACAGAGACTTAGGTGATCATAGTATTTGGATTTCACCATCAAAAGAAATAGCTCTTTCGAATTTCATATCAGCCTATCATCAGCCATCTGGTACGGTTGGTGACTATCGTGAAACATTATCGGTTAGTGATGGTTTAACGCCATTTGGAATGGTCGCAAATGAAAAAACAACACCATTTAGCATGGATGTCTATGCATTAGCCGTTATTACTTGGCACATTATGCAAGGTAAGCGATTGTCTCCTAATAGCCTTAAGAGTTTTCAATCTGATTTAAACCAAAGCACTAGTTGGTACGCTGATGTCTTATCTTTGGCTTTGGACCAACAGTTAAAAGATGCCAGAGTGCTGTTTGATGAACTGAAAAAAGCAGAACCCAAAAATGAGCAAAATCTGGATTTTGATGTGTCATCGCTCGAAATGTACGAGCAAGATATTAAAGTTAGTCGCCAGTATCCTGAAGATGAGGTGTTAAGCGAGTCGAATAATAAAGAAATATACTTATCGAATGGCTTAGTTGTTAAAGAGTGGTCAAAAATTTCACCGACCAGTGAGAATGTGCAGTTTGGCTATAAAACCCTCCATTTTCTAGAGAAAATAGCCAAGCTTAAATCATTCTCACCACCATACATTCCTCATATTCATGAGTTTGGGTTAGCGACCCGCAGCGGCAGTTTATTCTTGGTGATGGATGAGGCTAAGGGGATTAAGTGGAAGGATATTCCTGTTTTAAGCACACCGATAAATATTATTAAAGAGCTGATATCAAGTATTGAACACTTGCATGCTTTACATATTTCACATGGGGATTTACATCCTGAAAATGTGATAGTTGATCTTGATAGAAATGCTGTTTGGTTAATAGACATCCCTGATTTTAATGGTGATGGTGAAGAATGCAGAAATCATAGATATAGCCCTGATAACATTGATGGATGTACCGCTTTTGAGCGAGATAATTTTGCAGTAATGCGCTTAAGCGCAGAACTACTCTGTATCGAGTGGGGGGAGGTGTCTGCTGAATATTCTACACTCAGTAAAGTCATTGCTCTTGAGTTAGATGATCAAGAATACGGTTTTAAAAGTCTAGAAAGATTCAAAGATGCGATTAAAACACCATCAGACGATGACAGCTTTGATTTAGTTGAAATATCGACATTGGGGGATTTTGAAGAGCTTATTATCTACCCTGATGATGGCAAGTTATATCTAGATATTGATAAAAGCAATAAAGATCCAAACGATGTTCGAGTTACCTTTAAAGGTGTTGGCGGGAATGTTCCGATTATATATAGCTCTATTGCCAGAATTCAGATAATAACTGCGACACTCTAATCGAGGTGTAGAAGAAGCCAACTGCTGAAAAGTGGTACGCTTTATCTCGCCAAAGTAAAAGAGTATCACCATGAATTATCAACAGTTGACCGAAGCAAGACGATACCAGATTTCCGTGCTGTTAGAACAGGGCTTTTCKATAGCACACATAGCTAAATGCATTGATTGTCATCGCTCTAGTGTCTATAGGGAAGTTAAACGATGCCAAGGGCAATCACGCTATCAGCCTGATATTGCACACAAGCAGGCTGTCACAATGAGGCGTCAGTCGAGTAAATATGCGATACCCTCACAGCGAATAGAGAGCATCGTCCTTTTGCTGCAATTGGATTGGAGCCCTGAGCAAATCTCGCARGTGTTGCGTYTGGTGAAGGAGCCTGTCAGTCAT
>NZ_JAKKRZ010000008.1:0-188855 GCF_025653725.1 Shewanella sp. SM74
GAACGACGCACCCGATGCCATCGATGACACTTACGAGGTTGCTGAAGGCGGCAGCGTCACTGGCAACATCATCACTGACCTACTCGGACGCGATACCGACGCCGATGGCGATACGCTGACGATCACCCAAATCAATGGTCAGCCCGTCACCTTCGTGAATGGCGTGGCCACGGTGGCGGTGGCTGGCGGCTCTTTGGTCATCAACCAAGACGGGACTTTCACCTATACCCACAATGGCAGCCAACCGGCGCCAACCAGCTTCACCTATACCATTACCGACGGTAATGGCGGCAGCGATACCGCTACGGTGACCCTGAATGTGGATAACGTGAACGATGAAGTAATTCTTGATGGTCTTGATATCCAAGGTGGTGAGTTAACAGTTAGCGAGGCAAACCTTTCAACGGGTTCAGCGCCTAATAGCAATGCGCTGACTCAGACTGGTAACTTTAGTTTTACCTCTGTTGATGGTTTAGCCTCTATCACTATTGCCGGGCAAAGCTTCAATTTAGCGGCTTTACTTGCACTAAGTTCTAGTATGGTTAACATTCCAACACCTTATGGTGTCTTAACACTGACTGGTTTCACAGGCGATGCAAGCGGTGGGTCCATCAGCTACAGCTACACCTTAAATAATAATGTCGACAATGACTCCCCCCCTGCAACCAACACTAGCTATTTAGATAGTTTTGCTGTAACCGTTGTGGATCAGGATGGTAGCCAAGCAAATGGCAGCCTTGATGTGAAGATTGTTGATGATATCCCTAATGCCAAAAACGACACAGGCAGTGTCGATGTGATCGTGGATAGTTTTAAAGTATCTGGCGTTGAGGCGAATTGGGGATTACCGGAAAATGGGACAAACGTAACCAGATTCGATGGTACAAATAATCCTAATGGTGGTGGCACGGATAATGACAGTGGTCTCGACCAAATCAGATGGGGTAATCCAACTAACACTTATAAATCTGGCTATGGTTTTATCGATAATGACGGAGCGTTAAATGGTCAGTTTGCCTTAAACCAAGATATTGTTTTAGGTACTTTTACCCATTATAACTTCCCGATCTCTTCCGGTGGTGCTATCACAAAAGCAACCATGGATGTCACCTTCTCGGTGACAGATGCCTATGGGGTCGTCACACCAGTGACCCTTAAAGTCAACTTTGATCACAATGAAACACCGAACAACGACAACGATCCTGAAGCCTCAAAAGATATTATCAAGGTCGGCAATACTAATGTAACTTTTGAGCATGCCGGTGCACTTTATACACTACAGGTCATAGGTTTTAGAATTCCAGGTACCAATCAAATCGTCACTGAAATTAGAACGGCTGAAAATGCTGCAAATAGCTATGAACTAGTTGTGCGTGTAGTAGCTGGTAATGGTTACGAATTACCCTCAACTACTGGCAATGTGTTAGCTAATGACGTAATCGGTGCTGATGACGATATCACGGTAATTGGTGCCGCAGCGGGCAACCAAACAGGTTCAGGCACCTCTGGTAATGTAGGCAGCATTATTCAAGGTCTATATGGCACGTTAATCGTATTCGCCAATGGTAGTTACACTTACACCGTAACAGCCAACGCCTCTGCGATTCCGGCTAATGCAACGGAAACCTTTACGTACACCATGCAAGATGCTGATGGTGATAAATCCAGTGCATTACTGACTCTTAATGTCAATACTATTAATGCGAATGCGCTTAAAGCGGCTCAAGATCAAGATAGTGGTCTTGAAGATACAGCTGTTATCGGTAATGTACTGGATAACGACGGCAATAAAAATACGTCAGTCACTCATTTCACTGTGGCTAACGATACCACTCAGCATACTGCGGGTAGTAAAATCACCTTGGCAGAAGGCGAACTGACTCTCAATGCTGATGGTAGCTACACCTTTACACCCGCGGCTAATTGGAATGGCCAAGTCCCAGTGGTTACCTACACCACAAATACGGGAACAACAAGCACGCTGACCATCAAAGTAACGCCCGTTGATGATCCAACGGTAACAAATCCAGATAGCAAAACCATTTCTGAGGATGCCTTAGCTAATGGTAACGTGCTTAACAATGATATCGATATTGATAATACATTATCCGTAACCAGCTTCCAGGTGAATGGTGCGACCTATGATACAGGCAATACTTGGTATCAATTGCCTGAAGGTAAGCTGCAATTGAAGGCAAATGGTGAATACAGCTTTGACCCAAAAGATCACTGGAGCGGTTCATTACCTGAAATCACCTACACCACCAATACTGGTGTAACAGGTAACCTCAATATTAATGTCATCGCTGTGGCAGATACTCCTAATCTGAGCATCAATGGCTATACCTCTGTTGCGGCGATCAACTTTGAGGACGCGAATATTTCTGACAGTTGGAATGGTGTTAAAGTCAACGGTATAAGCGGTCTCAATACTATAGGTACTTGGCACACCAATAATAATGGCGGCCGCGTCGAGATAGGCTATGAGAGTGTCTATATTACAGGCGGTTCCTCCACCAATAAGGTAATGGAGGTCGAGTTTAACAATGGTGATAAAACACTTTATACCGATATACAAGCGGATGCAGGTAGATTCTATGAACTTGGATTTGATATTGCTGCACGCACAGGCAATGCTTCAACGTCAGGCCTAACCATTAAGCTTATTCCACTCGACGCTGCGGGAAACCCATTATACGCTCAAGCAGTCACCCTTTATGATTTCAACCCAACTGACTCTAACTGGTTAAAAGATCAAAAAGTAACGCTACCTATCGATCAAACAGGTAAGTACCGTTTGCTGTTTGAAGCCGATAACGCAGACTCCATTGGTGCTATTTTAGATAACTTAGCTTTCAAAGCTGTCGACAATATGGGCTATCGTGGGGAGTTTATAAAACTGAGCGCTATTTCTACATCACTAAAAGATATTGACGGCTCAGAAAGCTTGACCATAAAACTTCAAGGGCTACCTGAAGGCGCAGTTTTAAAAGACGCTAATGGGAAATTAGCGACCATTGGTGCCAATGGTGAACTCGACATCACTAATTGGGATCGCAGCAGCCTGCAAATTAAAGTTCTAAACAATGGTAACTTTACTATCACAGTTAAAGCCACAACAACTGAAAGTAGCAACCAAGATACCGCTACCAGTACTACAACCATCCCTATTACAGTGCTCCATCCCAATGAATATCTAGGTCGCGGCGGTGTTGATAGCTTCCAACTGGTCAAAACCAGCGGGGATAATGCCAATTTAAGTATTGCACTCAATGGGTACTATGAGGATACGACAGCCGTCAGCAGCGTCACCCAACAAGCTGCAGTGACAATAGATACCGATCTATTGATACGCTCCGGCAATAGTAATGACTATATTGACTTAGGCATAAGCCGTGCAAATAACATTGTCTATACTGGCAGTTCAATCCCTAATATTGATAACAGTAACCCCACATTGGAACTGCTAAAAGGCAGCAAATTCATGCAGGATGCTGTAATCACAGATGCTGATGGCAAGCTGTTACAATCAGTGCAGAGTGAAGTTCAGCCCATCACAGACACTGTCAATCTGGGCTCAGGCAATGACACTGTCTACGGCGGAGGTGGTAATCTTGCTGCTTACGGTGGTGCAGGCAATGACACCTTAATAGGCGGCACAGGTAATGATGCTTTACGAGGTGGTTCAGGTAACGACACCTTAATAGGTGGACTCGGTGATGACGTCCTGCGTGGTGATAGCGGCGCTGACACCTTCGTATGGCGCTATACGGATGCAGACCAAGGTACTGACCACATCATGGACTTCAATGTAAGTGAAGATAAGCTTGATCTGAGTGATTTACTCCAAGGAGAAACGGCTAATACGTTAGAAAGCTATCTGAACTTTAGCCTAGATAGCAATGGCTCTACCGTTATCGATATAGATGCAAACAAAGATGGGACTGTCGATCAACACATTGTGCTTGATGGGGTTGACCTCTATAGCCAATATGGTGCAACTGATAATGCGGGTATTATTAATGGGTTACTTGGTACCAATGGAAGTGGGCCGTTAATTATCGATACCCAGCCTGTCAATCCAGAAACACCGCAGGGATTAACTAGATTTACTGATGATCCTAATACCAATGGCGCTGTGATCCCTTAGATAAAATCAGTTCAGATGGCCTATAGAAATATAGGCCATCATGACCGATACTTGCCATAACCATATAAAAATCCAAAGGATAAGTAATTAGGTGTCAGCTGCAGCTTCTGAAAAAATTGATCAATGGACCATTTCAGCCTCACAAAGAGTGTTAGTGGATCCTTTGCTGGATTGTTTAGTGTTACTCACTGAGCATTTTGGCAATCCGTGCTCGAGCGATTCGCTTGCGGCAGGTTTACCCTTGTCAGGTACCGTATTATCACCTGACTTATTGCCTCAGGCAGCTTCAAGAGCGGGTCTAGCGGCTAAGCTGTCTCGAAAAGGCTTAAACGAAGTATCACCTATATTGCTCCCCTGTATTTTATTATTAAAAGACAAAAAAGCCTGTATATTGCGAGAACTTGATGTTGCATCAGATAAAGCAATTATTCAATTACCCGAGACGGGCGGTGAAGAGACACTGACAATTGAGTCGCTCGAAGCCTTATATGTGGGATATTTATTCTTAGTCAAACAAGAATACCGTGGTGACATGGGTTTCGATGTTTATCTACACGATAATAAAACCCACTGGTTAGTACAAACCCTCAAAGATTCAGCCCCCATTTATCGTGATGCATTAATCGCTTCTGTATTGGTGAATTTATTCGCCTTAGTTTCACCGTTATTTATTATGAATGTGTATGACAAAGTCGTCCCAAACCTCGCCTTTGAATCCCTTTGGGTTTTAGCGATTGGTGCGGCGATTGCTTATATGTTCGATCTTATCATGCGGCAACTTAGAAGTTACCTCATCGATGTTGCAGGAAAAAAAGTAGATATTATAGTGTCTTCGCGACTTTTTGCTAAAGCGATAGGCATTCCCCTAGAAAAACGTTCTCCTAGTATCGGCGGCATGGCGAAACAGTTAGGTGAATTCGATAACATTCGTGAAATTTTAACTTCGGCAACGATCACTACTTTAGTCGATCTCCCCTTCGCGATATTTTTCTTAATTATTATTTTTATTGTCGCTGGTGATCTCGCTATAGTTCCAGTCATTGGTGGCATCATCATTATTGGCTTCACGCTTTATATTCAACCTAAACTCAAAGCGGCAATCGAAGAAGGCAATAAATTTTCAAGCTTAAAACATGGGCATTTAATCGAGAGCTTATCAGCGCTAGAGTCAATTAAAGCTAATGGTGCTGAAGGAATTGTGCAAAAAAGCTGGCAACAGATGATAGGCCACAGTGCAAACTGGCAGTTAAGGTCAAAAAAGCTCTCCAACTCAGTATCGAACGTAGCGAACTTTACGGTGCAATTTACCGTTGTCTGTGTGGTGATTTTGGGCGTTTATCGTGTGGCTGATAATGCGATATCTATGGGCGGAATTATTGCTGCGGTCATGCTATCGAGCCGTGCCATTTCACCTATGGCACAACTTGCAGGCCTGATGACTAGAGCAAACCACACAGCCAGTGCACTACGCCAACTGAATGAAATCATGACTCAAGAAGATGAGTTTGAAAATAAAGGACATTTAGTTAGCAAACAAAGACTCATAGGCAAAATCAATGCTGATCATGTTGGTTTTAGTTATCCCGGTTCTGAAAAGCCTGTGCTGCATCCGATGTCGCTGACCATAAATCCCGGCGAGCGTATTGCAATTATCGGCCGTAATGGTTCAGGTAAAAGTACGCTAGCTAAGTTACTGGTCGGGCTATTTCAACCCACGGCAGGAAGCTTGCGCTACGACGGCTTAGACTCAGCACAGATTCATCCGAGTGATTTACGTCGTAATTTTGGATACCTACCGCAAGATGTCACCCTATTCCATGGTTCTATTCGCGACAATATTTTATTTGGTACACGTCAAGTCACTGAACATCAACTCATCCGCGCGGTACAGCTTTCTGGTGTGAGTCAATTCACCAACCTAGAAGCAGAAGGCCTAGACCAACAGGTCGGCGAAGGCGGCATGTCACTCAGTCGCGGACAAAGACAAACTGTCGCCCTTGCTCGCGCCACACTGAATGATCCCCCAGTGTTACTGATGGATGAGCCTACGGCGAGTTTAGATGCTCGCGCTGAACAACAATTTATTCGTTCAATGCAAAATGTCAGCAAAGATAGAACGTTAATTCTTATTACCCACAAGATGCATTTATTGCAACTCGTCGACCGCATTATTGTACTTGAACGCGGCCATGTGGTTGCCGATGGACCTAAAGCAGAAGTGCTAGAAAAACTCAATTTTGGCCTAGTGAACGGAGAGGCTAAAAGATGAGTAAACATTTAACAACAAACGACTTAGACATGGTTGATGATGTCTATGGCGCCATGATGACAGACGCTCCCAGCGGACACAGATTAATCATATGGGCACTTGCTGCTATGGTAGCGTGTTTTTTACTGTGGGCGGGGTTTGCTCAATTAGATAAGGTTACTACTGGAACGGGAAAAGTGATTCCTTCATCACAAGTTCAAGTAATCCAAAGTCTAGACGGCGGCATAATGCAAGAACTCTACGTTCAAGAAGGTGAGATAGTCACAAAAGGGCAGCCTTTAGTGCGTATTGATGATACCCGCTTTCGCTCCGACTTTGCTCAACAAGAGCAAGAGGTTTATGGCTTAAAAACCAATGCTATCCGCATGCGTGCCGAACTCGACAGCATTCTAATATCAGACATGACCTCTGATTGGCGTGAACAAGTGCTCATCACTAAAGAAGCATTGGTATTCCCTGAGGCTATCATTGCTGCGGAACCCGCCTTAGTGAAAAGACAACAAGAGGAATACAACGGGCGCTTAGATAACTTAAGTAACCAACTTGAGATCCTTGTACGTCAAATTCAACAAAGACAGCAAGAAATTGATGATCTCGCCTCTAAAACAACGACATTAACGACGAGCATGCAGCTAATATCCCGCGAGCTTGAACTCACTCGACCTTTAGCCAAAAAAGGTATTGTTCCTGAAGTTGAGTTACTCAAACTCGAACGCACGGTAAACGACTTGCAAGGTGAATTGAATTCAATGCGTTTACTCCGCCCTAAAGTAAAAGCGGCATTAGATGAGGCTATCTTAAAACGCCGTGAAGCCGTATTTGTTTACGCTGCAGAGCTGCGCGCGCAGCTCAATGAAACTCAAACCCGCCTCTCTCGCATGAATGAAGCACAAGTTGGCGCGCAAGATAAAGTCAGTAAGGCGATTATCACCTCCCCTGTTAATGGCACCATTAAAACCACGCATATCAATACACTGGGTGGTGTAGTGCAACCTGGAATCGATATTATCGAGATAGTACCGTCGGAAGATCAACTGCTGATAGAAACTAAAATCTTGCCTAAAGATATCGCTTTCTTACATCCAGGATTACCCGCCGTAGTAAAAATTACCGCCTATGATTTTACCCGCTATGGCGGCCTTAAAGGAACTGTCGAACATATTAGTGCCGACACTTCTCAAGATGAAGAAGGCAATAGCTACTATCTCATCAGAGTTAGGACTGCAGAATCTAGTTTAACCAAAAACGATGGCACACAGATGCCAATTATTCCGGGAATGTTAACTTCAGTTGACGTTATCACGGGGCAAAGATCCATACTTGAGTACATTTTAAATCCAATTTTAAGGGCTAAGGACACAGCGCTCAGAGAGCACTAAGCCTTTTTTTTATAAACCGGGAGGTTGGTCATGAAGACTTCAGCAATACGACAATTTCAATGTTCAAAGATAGCCATAGTGCTGTCATTAATCCTGTTACCTTTATCGGCTCAAAGTCAGACGTTAGAACAAGCCGTTGCACATACGCTAGATACAAACCCAGATTTACGAGTGGCCTTCAACCGCTTTAAAGCGCGAGAAGAACAAGTTAATCAAGCGATAGCAGGCTATATGCCAACTATTGATGTCAATGGTGGCTACGGTTATGAACAAACCGACAGCGTATCGACACGTAGACGACCCAATATCGGCGAAGTCGATAGCAAAGGGGTGGCTGAATTAAATCCCGGAGAGTTTGGTGTTAGCATAAAACAAATGCTTTTCGATGGTTTCTACACCAGCAGTGAAGTTGATCGTTATAGTTTTGAAGCTAGCGCAGACCAGTGGGTACTGCTTGCTGCCGCTGAAGATATGGCACTCGATGTCAGTAAAGTCTATCTCAACTATTTACGCACCGATGAAGTGTTAAAATTAGCCGAGAAAAACCTTAACAGCCATAAAGAAATTTATGACCAGATTAAACAACGTACTGACTCAGGTTTAGGCTCAATCGCAGACCTATCACAAATCTCGGGACGTTTGGCACGTGCTAATGCTAACGTTATTTCTGCTCGCAACAATTTACTTGATGCAAAAGCACAGTACATCAAAATTGTAGCGTCGGCTCCGGCGGACTTAATATTACCAGTGCCAGATGCAGACATGCTGCCAAAGGATCTTAGCTCTGGCATTATTGTTGCGCAAGAGAATCACCCCATACTCAAATCTGCAGCAAACGATATTAGTGCCGCTGAAAATGAACGATCTTCAGTACAATCCAATTACTATCCTCAGGTTTCTTTAGAACTGAATGGTAACTGGAACAACGATATCAGCGGCGAAGACGGAATATCAGGTGCTGGTGCTTTCCGCAGTGATGTGGGTGGCCATAGTAACGATCTCGTCGCCATGGTGAGGGTGAGATACAACTTATTTGCGGGGGGTAAAGATCTTGCCCGTGAAAAGGAAACTGCTTACAAGTTAGGTGAAGCGAAAGAAATCCGCCAACGTGCCCAACGTGAAGTTGTTGAAGGGGTAAACCTAGCTTGGAACGCATTTGAAATGCTAGCGCCGCAAAAACAATATATTCGCGATCATGTCGTGGCCGCAAAGGATACTCAAACAGCCTATGCACAACAGTTCAACTTAGGCCAACGCAGTCTACTCGACTTATTAGATACCGAAAATGAGCTCTTCGAGGCACGTAAAGACTACTTACAAGCTGAATATGATGAAGTTATTGCTAAGTATCGCGTGCTCAATTCTACAGGGCGATTATTAGACTCACTTAAAGTCACTAGACCTGATGCGTGGCGCGGAGAGCGCAATTATGAAGGAGGAGCTAACAAATGAAAACTCTCACATTTTTTCTAAGTGTCACTCTTTTAGCTGGTTGTTCGATGCGCGATACGGTTAATATTGACGAAATGGTCACAACTCAAACCTATGATCTATCTGATAAAGATAGCGATGGTGTCATTGAAGCCCGTGAACGCTGCAACGACACCGCCCAAGGGGCAGGTATTGATAACTATGGCTGTGGCAAAATAAAAGCGATTAACGAGCGAAAGGAAATAAATATTTTATTCCCGAATGACTCTGCTTATATTGCGCCTGAGTACTATCCTCAAATTGAAGAGGTGGCTATTTTTCTACGTCAGTATCCAACGACCAAAGTGACTATCGAAGGTCACACGAGTCGCACAGGAACCGATGAACGAAATACAGTATTATCTCAAGAACGTGCAAATGCTGTCACCGCAGTACTGGCTGAACGCTTTAGTATTGATAGAAGTCGATTAACTGCTATTGGATATGGTTCTAGCCGCCCAATTGTTTTAGAACAGACGCCAGAAGCAGAAATTCGTAACCGTCGTGTTGTTGCAGAAGTCACTGGTGATGATACGGCAACAGACATGAAATGGACAATTTACTCGGTCGATGACAACTCAAAATAAAGGACTAACACATTAGGTTATGAACGGCAGACTTGATTATAAAGATTCATTATTGCGAGTCTGCCGCTTTAGCCTAATAGCGTCAGCCTTAGGCATATGTTGCCTATATGCGGCCCCCACACAAAACCTTGATGAAGTGAAGATAACTTCAACCCTAGAAAAACATTACGGCGAACGTGCTGGAATGCGAGCAAGGGCTTGGTTCAAAGTGTTATCGGAAGCGAGTACGCTAGATGAAAAAGAAAAGTTATTGAAGGTGAATAACTTTTTTAATTTATTCCGTTTTGTGGATGACAGTAAATTATGGGGAGACTCGAATTATTGGGCAACGCCGATGGAGTTTATTGGTGTGAATGGCGGTGATTGCGAAGACTTTTCGATCGCAAAATACTTCACCCTACTCCAACTTGGTGTTCAAGAGGACAAGATGCGGATCACTATGGTTAAAGCCACTACGGTTAATCAATACCATATGGTATTGGCTTACTATGAAACACCATCATCAATTCCTTTAGTGCTCGATAATCTTGACCATGAAATAAAACCCGCCACAAAAAGAAAAGATCTACTGCCTGTTTATAGCTTTAATGGTAAACAGTTATGGCTCAATAAAGAGCAAGGTCGAGGCGTACTGGCAGGGTCCTCAAAACGATTAGAAAAATGGAACGATCTTAACCATAGATTAGGTGTTGACCGTCTTAGGCAACCAAAATTAAAACTGGAGTAGCACCAAAAATGACACTGTTTAGACAGATTTATTCGCTGCTTTTTAGCCTGTTCTTGCTTGTAGTTGCAAGCCTTGGCTATGTGCAATTCACTGAGACTCAAAGCTTTTTAACAAAGCAAATGGAGTCCGATCTAAACAATGCCAGCACTTCACTCGGTCTAATGCTTACCCCAGCACTCGAAGCCGGCGATACCGCTGCGGCAGAAACCTTAGTGAATGTTATTTTTGAAGGTGGTTACTATCAAAATGTAAAATTGACTTGGATGGTCGATGGTAAGCAACAAGAGTGGAATAATCCTTTAAAAATTGAAGATGTCCCTCAATGGTTTATCAATCTAAATCTGTTTAAAACCATCAAAAAACAAAGCACTATCACCTCAGGTTGGCTGCAGCTAGCACAGCTTGAAATCACTGCTCATCCTGGTTTTGGTTATCATGAACTATGGCGAATCATGTCCAATACCATCATCGCCTTCTCACTACTTTTTCTCGTTGCTATTTTTACAGCAAGAGTAGGCTTAACATGGATATTGAAACCTCTCCACACCCTGTCTGAACACGCGAAAAGTATCGCAGCACGCCAATTTGGTCCAGACATGGCACTACCCAAAACCACCGAATTAAAAGACTTAGTGACTGCATTTAACAGCATGTCAGCTCAATTGAAACAAGTGTTCCATTCTCTTGACGAAGAGGTAGGCGCGTTACGTAAGAAGAATCTTGTCGATCCCGCGTCAGGCCTGCCTAACCGCCAATATGTAGTAAGTCGTTTAAATGGTTGGTTAAGTGAACCTAGCAGCGGTGCTTTATTCCTCGCCAAACTCGACTGGCTCGAAGAAGTGCACAGTAAATATGGCTATCAAGTTCGAGATGAAACCATACGGATCCTCGCAGAAAAGTTTCAACAGCAATTAAACGAAATAACACCTTCGGTCATAGGCCGTATTGCCGCCTATGAATTTGCATTTTTAGTGACCGATGTTGAACACGATCAGATCAGCAAATATTTACAAACACTTATACGTACCATCAACCAAGAAATGTCAAAAGCAGGCTGTAAGCCCAACGAAGACTTTGCTATCGGTATTGCAGAACGTATTGGGCAAATGAATGTGTCGGATATTTTGGCCCAAGCCGACAATGCCCTTCAAAAAGCGTTACAAGAGAATAAAACCTTCCACTGGTTTGAAACCACAGAGCAGCAATTATTCACCCGCGAGCAATGGCGCGATAACCTCAGCCATGCTATCAGCAATAAGAAGTTTAAGTTTAGATGGCAACCCATCCAATTTTGCGATGGTGATGGCATAGCGCAACGGGAATTGTATTGCCAATTAGAGCTTGGTGATCAACTCGCCCATGCAGGGCAATTTATGCCGTATATCGAGTTATTATCACTTGGTGCCTTACTCGATAAATGCTTAATTGAAACTGTCTACGAGCAAAAACTGCTCGAGCGGAGCTATGAACCGCTCGCAATTAACTTAACCCACCAAAGTATTAACGATCCTCAGTTCCATGAGTGGCTAAATCAATTTTTGCGAAATGCCACATTTATTGAGCGCATCTGCTTCGAAATCCCTGAGGCTGGTGTTTATAGTGATCTTAAGTCATGCCAGCACTTATGTAACATCATTCGCGATAACGGTGCTAAGTTTGGTATTGACCACTTTGGTCGTCAGTTTGGCTCTATGTCTTATCTACAGGAATTAAGACCTAGCTATGTGAAGCTGGATCAATCCTTCGCCTACTATGATGAGACACACCACAATAGCGAATTGTGCCGCGCCCTAATCAACGTAGCAAAAGGATTGGACATTCAAGTCATAGTGACGGGTATTCAAGAAAAGGCTCAGCTAGAACGTTTTAACGAGCTTAGAACAGATGCCTATCAAGGCTTTATCGCCCCGCCAGTGAATCTTGACTAAGCCGTATTATTAAGAAGTGATGCTTGCAAACAAAAAGCTCCGTAAGGAGCTTTTTGTTTTTCTACGGTTGAGTGACTATGCCGATACAGTTCTGCTCTGCAAGTCTGCCAGGTGTAAATAAGAACTGTGGCCAACTTCTATACTCATTGAGGATACGCTATCAAGCAACAACAAACATGATAATGCAAGTGAGTAAGTTCCATTTCGCCAATGCAAAAAAGCCTCAGTGTATTCATTAATGAATGCTGAGGCTTTTCTACTTATTTGGTCGGTGATAGAGGATTCGAACCTCTGACCCTCTGGTCCCAAACCAGATGCGCTACCGGACTGCGCTAATCACCGTAAATTTTGTACTATTGTTTACATACGCTTAGAGGGTTCACCCTCTCGTCCACTTTCATCCAAAACATCTGGATGCGTTATAGGACTGCGCTTATCACCTTAAAACATTAACTATTTACTTAACTTACATTAAGCTCGCTAGTCACGCGAAGAATTTGGTCGGTGATAGAGGATTCGAACCTCTGACCCTCTGGTCCCAAACCAGATGCGCTACCGGACTGCGCTAATCACCGAGAATGAAAATCTTTATATCAAAGTAAATGAATGGGGTGACTGATGGGGCTCGAACCCACGACAACCGGAATCACAATCCGGGACTCTACCAACTGAGCTACAATCACCACTGATTTTCACTTACTTTGCTAACCTTAAAGCTCACAACTCTGTTCGGAAGTGGTGCGCCCAAAAGGATTCGAACCTTCGGCCTCACCCTCCGGAGGGGTGCGCTCTATCCAGCTGAGCTATGGGCGCTCGCCTTGGTTAGCGCCGCATATACTAGGGTCAAATCCCCTTTGAGTCTATAGCTGTTTTGCACTTTTTTTACTGACTGCTCAAGTTTTATCACATTAGCTGACTTTTAAAGCGGAATGCAGCCAAAATATGACTTGGATGTTACAGTATTTCATGCTAATTATAGACTTTGGTAAAAGCAAACATATATTTAACTAGTGAGTATCATGTTTAAGGATGAAGATGAAACTGGCCAGCCGCGTGTGAGTGAAACTGAACGCTTACGCAAAAAAATTATTCGCTTAAAACAATTAGCGCATAAATATAAGCATGCTGAGATCATTCAAAACGCATTACTCGAAATATCCAATATTGCGACTCATGCTTCTTCACTCGAAGAATTCTATGTCGGCGTACATAGCCATCTAAAACAGCTGATTCCCGCTGATAATTTTTTTATTTCAACCCTGGATACTCACACAGGTGAACTCGCCATCCCCTTTTTCGCTGATGAGAAAGATGCCCATCCAGCAGAGCTTTATCCTGAACAATCACTATCTACATTATTACAGCAAGGATTAACAGGCTACGTACTCAGAACTGGGAAAGCTTTGTTGTGTAACAATGACACAGTCAATGAACTGATTGCCGCTGGAGAAATTGTTAATTTAGGTTCTCCCTGTCATCTGTGGCTGGGCGTGCCCATCAAACAAGATGACATAGTAACGGGTGTGTTAGTGGTGCAAACCTATGACACAAACATCAGTTATGGTGAAATCGAACTCGAGTTAATGACGTTCATTTGTCACCATATTGCTGGGGTCATGGAACGACTAAAACATCAAGAACAATTAGAACAAGCTATCCAGCAAAGAACAAAAGAACTCAGCCAAGCCTACGATAAGTTAAAACTAGAAGTCTATGAACGGCGTAGAGCTGAACGCTTACAAAAATCACTGTTCGAAATCGCCGAGCTAGCAAGTTCCAGTGCAGACAACCCAGACTTTTATACCCAATTGCATAATGTTATTCGACATTTAATTCCGGCCAATAACTGCTATATCGCCCTATTAGACGACACAGAAACCCACCTCACGTTTCCTTTTTATGTCTCGCAATTAGCCAATAAGCACCCAGGCACTCGGCCGCTACAAGACGGCTTAACCGAATATGTACTCAAACATAAGCGCCCACTATTGCTAGATCAAAACAGTATCAATGCATTAATTGCCTCTGGTGAGCTATATTCCAAAGCGCCAGCGTTAAATCATACTCAAACCATGCATCAGTGGATCGGAATCCCGCTTTTTATCCATGATCAAGTTCGTGGTGCGTTAACGATTTACAGTTTTAGCATGACACAGAATTACCAAGTTAAAGACTTAGAATTACTGACATTTGTATCACAACATATAGGCTCGGCTATCGAGAAAAAGCTGTCCGCAGAGTCCTTACAACGCAGTTATGAAGAGCTAGAAGAAAAGGTTATTGATCGTACCAAAGCGTTAGCCGAACTGAATAAAAGTCTTGAGAAAGAAATTCAACAACGCCGTAGTATGGAAGCCAAGCTAGTTCACGATGCCAAACATGATGCACTTACAGGCCTGCCTAATCGCGCTATGTTTATGGAGCGTCTATCTCAAGCGATCAAGCATGTTCGTCGCCATAGCTTAGAACAGTTTGCCCTATTGTTTATCGACCTCGACCGCTTCAAACAGATTAACGACACTATGGGACACCTAGAGGGTGATAAATTCTTAATTGAGACGGCAAGCCGACTCAAGTCCTGCATTCGTGATAACGACACCTTAGCCCGACTCGGTGGCGATGAGTTTGTGATACTGCTCGATAGCATTAACAACATCAACGACGCGAAAGATATATCAGAAAGAGTGATCCAAAAAATATCCCAGCCCTATCGACTTGGCACAATGGAATTTAGTTCTGGAGCCAGCATCGGTATCACCATCAGTGGCAAACACAGAATCGATACCAGTGAATCTATGTTACGTAATGCAGATACTGCCATGTATCAGGCGAAAGCCAATGGTAAAGGCTGCTATGTTATTTTTGATGATAACGCCCAACATCAGGCCATGCAGGATGTCGAGTTAGAAACTGAATTTAGACATGCATTACACCATGCTGAAATCCAGCTTAGTTACTTACCAGTAGTCAATTTTAAAACAGGTCAAGTGCATGCATTAGAAAGCCGCCTGTTCTGGCAACATCCGCAGCGTGGGCTCTTACAGCAGGAACAACTTAGCACGCTTGCTGAACAGTCACACCTTACCGTTGAGCTCGATAAATATACGATCAGCATCATAGATAGCAGCTATCCCCAACTCCTCAAACAACATGATGAATCTGTTGAATTACATGTCATGCTTTCGAGCCAACATCTCAAGCATAAGCATGTACTGCGCAGTTTGAAAAACACTCTCAAGCAAACCCAGTTAAACCTGAGCCATTTGTGGTTATTCTTCAATGAAAAAGCCCTAGTGCAAGAAACTGAAAATCATATCAATGGCTTTGAATTGTTGCAGAAACTCGGGGTAAAACTCGGCATCAGCCAATACGGTAGCGGCTATAGTGCCTTAAATAGCTTATTGTTTCTGCCGATAAAAGGCTTAAAACTCGATGCCAACCTCACCAAACAAATACAAGGCGAGCAACAGCTTAAGTTAATGTCTGCCTATCAAAAAACGGCATCAACCTTAGAACTGCAAACCTTTGTCGATGGCATTGATAACCCTGAACAAAAACGTATCTTCAGTGAACTGGGTTATCAACTGGGTCAGGGGACTGCTTTAGCCAACACTTTTACCTTATGTGAAACCCAACCACAGATCTGTGCTCAGCTCGAATATGCCTAGTAAACAATAAGTAGCTGATTTAAAAGAATAGTAAGCGAAACCGCTCGCTATTTTTTAAACATGTCTCTTAAGCTAGAAATATTTGCCCGCCCCGTTTGCATCCGCTCCTGCTCCGTTTGTTGTGGCTTACGGTTTTCCCACACCACATCATCTTGAGGTAACTCAAGTAAGAAACGGCTTGGCTCACAACGCATGGTTTCACCAAATTGGCGCCTTTCGCGGCAGAGGGTGAACCAAAGCTCTCGTTGAGCTCGAGTGATACCCACATATGCCAACCGACGCTCCTCATCGACGTTATCTTCGTCTATGCTGGTTTGATGGGGCAAGATACGCTCTTCTACTCCAACCATAAACACGAAGGGAAACTCTAAGCCCTTAGAAGCATGCAAGGTCATCAACTGCACCTGATCACCCCCTTCATCCTCACTATTACGCTCCATCATGTCCCTGAGCGTCAATCGAGTCACCACCTCTGGTAGAGTCATAGCTTCATCTAACTCATCACCCGCGAGCATCTCAGTCACCCAACGGTAAAGCTCTGAGATATTCTTCATCCGCATTTCAGCGGCCTTGGCACTGGTGCTGGTTTCGTATAAGTAATCTTCATAATTGATCTTACGGATCAAATGCTTCACCGCCTCGACGGGTTCACCACGTTCAGCATGATCCCCAGTCTCCACGATAAAACGACCAAATTGATATAAAGATGACATAGCCGCAGGCGGTAAATGATGATTCAGTTCAGGCTCAAAAATCGCCGCAAACATAGAAATATGCTTCTCGTTGGCAAAATTACCTAAACGCTCTAAGGTTGATGGACCTATGCCACGTTTAGGCAAATTAACGATGCGCAGGAAAGCATTATCGTCATCGGGATTCACCACGAGCTTTAGATAGCCCATGATGTCTTTAATTTCAGCACGAGCAAAAAATGACGTACCACCACTCAATTTATAAGGAATACGGTTCGTCATCAGTGCGCGTTCGAGCAACCGTGATTGATGATTGCCCCGATACAAAATCGCATAATCGCCAAACTGAGTACGGCCGACAAACTTGTGACGCACAATTTCGGCAACAACACGTTCAGCCTCTTGCTCCTCATTGGCGGCAAACAGCACCCGCAACGGCTCACCATAGGCAAGCTCGCTAAACAGGGCTTTATCATAAACATGGGGATTATTCGCGATAAGAATGTTCGCAGCCCGTAGGATCCGCTGGCTAGAACGGTAGTTCTGCTCCAGTTTAATCAGCTTAAGCTGCGGAAAATCTTTACCCAATAACACGAGGTTTTGTGGCTTAGCACCGCGCCATGAATAGATAGACTGATCGTCGTCCCCCACCACAGTAAAGCGCGCCCGCTCACCCACTAACAGCTTTACCATTTCATATTGGCTGGTATTGGTATCTTGATATTCGTCCACCAGCAAATATTGGATCTTGGTTTGCCAGCGCGTACGCACTTCTTCATGGTGGCGTAACAATAAGGTTGGCATCAGAATCAAATCGTCAAAATCTAAAGCGTTATAGGCTTTCATATGTTGAGCATAACGCTGATACAACATAGCAAATAAGTGCTGTTGCTCATCTTTAGCGATTTTGCGTGCATGCTCGGGAATAACTAAGCCACCCTTCCAGTTTGAAATCGTACTGGCGAGCGCTTTGAGTAAATCTTTATCTTCATCCAACTCGTCTTGGGTTAACTCTTTGAGCAGTGCCAAGGTATCTTGATCATCAAACAGCGAAAAGCCTGGCTTTAAGCCTAAGACCTTATGCTCACGTTTAATGATCTCAAGCCCTAAAGTGTGGAAGGTTGAAATCCACAGACCTCTGGCTTCCTTGCGGCCCATCGACTGAGCGACCCGCTCTTTCATCTCGCGGGCAGCCTTGTTTGTGAAGGTCACCGCCGCGATATTACGCGCCTTATAGCCACATTTTTCGACCAAGTAAGCGATTTTATTGATAATGACGCGCGTTTTACCACTACCCGCACCCGCCAAGACTAGGCAAGGGCCTGAAACATAATGAACAGCATCGTTTTGGGCGGGATTGAGTTTCATCTTTGCGCAATATCCAAACAAGTCGACAGAAAGGGATGGGATCATAGCAGAATCGACAGTTTTAAGGCTAACAAATCCCCGCTTAGGTTGAGCAGAACTCAACTCTGTAGATAAGCTTCTCCGTGATATAAACCCCAACAACAGCCAACTAAAGTGTTCACGCGTCTGCTTTACTTTTGAAAGCTAACGTACTGAGTTACAATCGAGCTATTCAGTAAAGAGGCGGACAAGATTATGATCAATCCAAAGAAAATCGAAGAAATGGCGAAACAATTGAGCGAAAGTTTGCCCAGCGGTCTAAAGCAATTTGCCGGTGAATTTGAAGAGCGCAGTAAGCAAGTACTGCAAAATCAATTGCTCAAGTTGGATATGGTTTCCCGTGAAGAATTTGATGTGCAGCAACATGTACTACTGAAAACCCGCGAAAAATTAGAAGCCCTACAAGCTCAAGTCAATGAGTTAGAAAAAAAGCTCAACGCGGCGGGCTAACTTATCATGCATGTTTGAAAGAGCACAGTTAGCGATAGCGCAGCTGTGCTTTTTTGTTTTTAACACTTCAAGCATTGAGTCACTTGGGGAAATAATGCAACAACTCGCCAGCTATATCCTTGCTATTGAAGGCTATCCAAGCCCTGTCTACGTGGTAAGCCAATCAAACGAGCAGCAAACCTATCACGATGATAATGTGGAGATTTGTGAGTCCATAACGCTTTATCACTTCGATAACGGGGTTGTGATTAGCAAGCTAAGCGAGCAAGATAAACAAGTTTATGAGTCAGACATGGTTTGTGAAGATTATTGGCTCAGCTATCGGGTTGTAACAGCTCATATTGCGATTTCGCCGCAGCAAAAATCCTTTAGCAATCTATGTCAGCAAAGCTTTTGGCTTAAGATGCAGCAAGGGCTGGCAGTAAAGCCACCGCTGCAACCAGAGCATAAACAGACTTAATGCTTTAGCGTCGAACAATCAAGGAATGAAGCTACAATGGATGTCACAATCAGCACACACTATCAGGACTATCTTCTTTGGGGATTATTGTTGCTTGGTGGCCTGCCGCTACTCACTTATCCCGGTGTGCTTCTCGCCAGTTTGATGGGATTGGCCAGTCAATCAAGCATTAAACCCGCTTTTATCTATCGATTGATGAATCAGTGTTTTCTATGGGGAAGCCTAGTTTATCCCGCCGTGTATATTCCCTGTTATCGCATTACGAGCGATAGTACTGCGACTTCTTCATCTTTAGTCATTGCTGCGTTGCCACTGCTGTATCTAATCTTACTGTATGGCTGCTTTCGCTTTATGGATGCTCCAACTAAAGAGACAAATAGTTAAAGCTTTTGTTGGCGAGCATACTTTTGCTTAAGGCCTTTATGGTTAGCCTTAACTAACTTCCAGCGGTCACAACCATTGAAACGAGCATATTCACTGACTGCGATATCAAAGGCCGCACAGAAGTCCTCATCTAAGCCATTCACCATCACGCCCTCTTCTAAAATCAATTGCTGTAATAGCAATAGGTTAGCTTGACGATCGGCTTTAACATCCACGCGACCAACAAAAGTGTCGCGCCACAGAATTGCTAAAGAATAATAACCATACTGACGCTTTTCGGCTGGGACATAGACTTCAATTTGATAATCAAAATCAAACCATTGCTTTAATCTTTGCCGTTGGATCAATAAATTATCGAAGGGATTAAGCAGCCACACTTTATTAGGTAATGGTGCATTTAGCTGTAATGAAGGGCGATAAAAGTAGCTTTGGCCCGCCGTCTTAAAACACGCTAATAGCCCGTGAGCTAGCAGCTCTGCCAACTCTTGGGCTACTGCTGATTTCATACCTTTGCGTAAATAAGCCATTTGCGCCGCAGTACCGAAGGCGTGGGCATCGAGATAACGATCAATCAAATAGCGCGTAAACTCACTATCTGTCGGTGCTTTGGCATTTACATCTTGTGGCAACACTCGTGCGGTAAGATCGTAAACCTTTTGAAATTTCTCCCGCCGCACCACCATCAACTCACCACGCATAAACAGCTGCTCTAGGGCTTTCTTCGCGGGCTTCCAATCCCACCAGGTACCGTTTTTAGCTTCACTATGTTCGAAATCACTGGCCTTGAGTGGCCCTTCTGCAAGGATTCGCGCCCGCACTTCCTGCATTATTTTATCGTCGGGCTCAAACCAATGCTTACCGCCATTTTGCAGCAGCTGTTTACGCTGCAAACTAAAACGGTAATCGGCAATCGGTAAATAAGCTGCCGCATGGGACCAATATTCGAAAATCTCTCCTTTGGCTAAAGCCATATCGAGCATCTTTGGCTGATATTCTGGCATACGACTATGCAGCACATGATGATGCGCTCGCTCAACCACGTTGATAGAGTCAATTTGTACATAACTGAGACGTGAAATTGCCTCGGTAACTGAGGTATATGGTTGCAATAATCCTTGCTGCTGCATATTTAATTGCAGCCACTCGCGAGGTGAAAAGGGATTAGACATCGATTCTCCAAATTCAACGACAAGCAAATACCAAACCAGAGCAAAAAAACATAACAAACTGAAAATAAAAGTATTTAGCACACTATTCAACGAGTAGGTTTGTGAAATGTACGCACAAGTCTACTCACTAGGCAGTATCTTCGGATAACATAAGCTATTTATACCTTAACGGCTATCGGTTTACCTACCCGTTAGTTTCACGACTCGAAATAGAGCCTATCTGGCATAGGCTCTTCATTAAGGATTGATGATGAATATCTACTATCGCCAAGCACAACTCTGCGGCCGCAAAACGGGTAATGGCACTAAGCTGCCATTTTTGATGAATATCTTGTATTCACTTGCTGCTAAAAATGGCGATCACCAGCCCTTTTCAATAGATGACATTAACGCGGTACTGTTTAATCAGCATCAGTCGATTGGTTGCTCTATCGAGGCGCCGCTACCGATAGTGAGTTGGCGCACCGAAGCGATAGAGTATGAGTTATTTAAAGGCGAAGAGCTGGTGTACCTGCCCCAATGTATCATCTTTAGCAATGGCGCCATTGCCTATGTCATTGTCGTCATGGGTGATGAGTATGAGCTGCGTATTTGGCCCGATTACAGTAACCGTGATCGAGAAAAACACCACTGGTTTTCCCACCATGCCGTAGTCTATTCCGCAGAACTTGACGTCTTTAAACAAAGCTTCGAAGCACTGCTCAAACATATTAAAAAAGAAAATGACTACGAGAAAAAACACCCAAAATTTGGCAAAGACATCCCACTATCAGATTCATAAACTTGGATAATGAGTATGGATTTAGCGGCAATCGCCATAATTTTGCCACTATTGATCAGCAACTTGCCCGCAACTTTTGTAAAAAAATCTGTTTTAATACCCGCCGTGATACCGAGTTAACTCTGCACAATCTTAGCGGATAAGTCTCGGTCGTATTTCATAGGGAATGAAATTCAATGTTCAGCATTATTTTCTGGGTACTCACCCTACTTAGTTTGGCCTTATTTGGTAGCGCAGCCTATTTAGTGGTGCGAGCACTCCTCAAAAAATTTAATCGAAGTCAAGGAATCGATATGTCAGCACAAGAACCGTGGGCAGTAGCCACCGCAAAGGGAACGGCATTAAAAAACACCACCTTATTAAAAGCCTTAACCATTGGCATACTGTCAATCCTCGCGTTGATCCCGCTGGGGATCATTATGGATATGACTTCTGATCGCCAAGCCCTTTACCACAGCGTTGTCGATGAAATCGGCCGTTCATGGGGTGAGCAGCAAACCCTCTCAGGTCCTGCGCTAGTGATCCCTTACAGCTATTTTGTGTTACAAGAAGAAGTCAGTAACGACGGTAAAACTCGCCATGAAGTGAAACGTACCTATCAAGATGAGCTAGTGATCCTACCGAAAAAGCTCACCCTCGACTTAGACCTAAAACATGATTTTCGCACCCGTGGCATTTATCAATCGCTGGTGTATAACGCAGCTCTACAAGGTCAGGCCGACTTCAGCCTTAACCGTTATGATATTCCTAACCTTATCGCCTTCGATAACAAAAATGCCCGGTTAGTCTTTGGGGTGTCATCGAATCAAGCAATTGATAAAGTGGAAAAAATTGAAATTACCGGTGAATCGACCTTACTCTCTGGCTCGCTGATGTCGGGCACGGGGTTAACCACTGGCGGTTTAGAAAAAGGCTTTAATCAAAAGATCCAAGTCAGCGAAGCGAGTGATTTTAGTGTGGATTTTGCCATGACACTACGCGGCTCTCAGTCTATCAGCGCATTGCCACTAGGCGAGCAAACGCTAATCAATATTCGCGCCGACTGGCCGCATCCAAGCTTTAAGGGATTATTACCCGCAGAACGGGACATCAACGCGCAAGGCTTTACTGCAAGTTGGAATATCAGCCACTTAACCCGTAACTATCCACAAGAGTTTATTAAGAGTAATCAATCGACTCTCACTGAAGTGTCGGCCAATGCGATTTTATTCGAACCAGTGACTCACTACGGCAAGATTGATCGCTCGGTAAAATACGGCCTACTGTTTATCGTGCTGACTTTTATCATGTTGTTTATCTTCGAAATTGGACAAAAAACGAGCCTAAGCACGATTCAATATGTGTTAGTCGGCAGCGCCATGGCCTTGTTCTATTTGCTACTACTCTCGCTATCTGAGCATCTAGCCTTCTTGCATGCCTATTTAATTGCCGCCTGTATTCCCGTGCTGTCAGTATCGGCTTATGTAGGGAGTGCCACAGCAAGTATTAAGCGCGGTGCATTAGTAGGCATTATGCTGGTGAGTTTATATGCCGTGCTGTACTCGATACTGCAACTGGAAGATTACGCCCTATTGATGGGTTCAGGTTTACTGTTAGTCGTACTGTTGATTTTGATGTTCGTGACTAGGCATCACCCTAAGAACACGGCGCAATAGCGCCCTACCGATCCACCCTTGAAGACCCCCGACAGCGCCATCTTTTGCTGTCGGGATTTTTTTATTGGCAAAACCATTGCCGCGTTGTAGCCTATGGCGTTTTATGAAGAGGCTTATATTTTGACCCATAGCGTCTATCTTTTACGCCGTTTAGGTTTAGCTTGGATACTGTTGGCAACCATTCCGAGCTTACTATTACTGACACAGAATCAGCTGTTTCCACTGATCGATCTCCACTCTACCTTAGCCAAAACCTTATATTGGATTACCATGACGGGCACTGCGCCCTATGGCGTCGCAACAGTCTTGTTTGTATTAGCGATCGCCTATCGTCATATGCCTAAACCACTCTTTATAAGTTTATTTTTTGCCATCAGCCTCAGCCAAGTTATCAGTTTAGGCTTAAGCCACACCCTCAAATCCTATTTTAAAGAACCCAGACCTAATCTCGTTTTTCTAGCAGAACAAGCACTGCCTAAGCATGAACCGCTTTCACTCGATGCCTTTTATCAATTGGATAAACAGTCACGTTCTAAGACAATTGCCAATGCACTCGATGGCTTGATCGCTGCAGAACCCGCCTTAAAACTCGACTCACGGATCCATCAGCATTGGGAAGATGAAATCGGCTATTCTTTTCCTTCGGGACATACCATTTTTGCTGTAACGCTAGTGCTTACCGCCAGCTACTATTTGCTACTTGCTGGATTACCTAGCTTAGTCATGGCGTTATGGAGCTGGGGATTTTTGATGGGATTAAGCCGTATGCTGCTTGGCATGCATTGGCCGCAGGATGTGCTGTTTTCAACCTTTTTAGCCGCCATCATCAGCGGATGTAGCGTGTTCTTTGTCAGTAAGTTGCGTCCACTCTCCCATGCGTTTGCTAAAGGATCTGAGCGCTAACGCTGTTAATTCAGCGTCTCGATTTGGCTGTCGACTCGAATACGACAGCTTCAAACACTATGAAGTTAAATACTTAGGCATTGCTAAGCACTGCCTAAGTATTTTGCCACTAGGGCCTGATAAATCCCATTGGCCTTAATTCTAGCGAGCCCTTGATTGAAAGTATCCCGCGCCACTGAGTTGTGGAACACCATTCGATAGGATGTTGGGGGGAAAATAAAGTGGTAGCTTAATGCTTGCTGGATATCAATATCATCCTCAACGAACTTATTCAGTTGAGCGAATATATAACGATCGGCAATCACAGTATTAATGCGACCTAAGTACAACATACGGTTCTGGCTTAATTGGCTATCGACTTCACGATAAATAGTCTGTTGCGCTACGGCATTAAACTCAGTGCCAAGTAAGAAGCGAGCATTTTCAAAAGCGGCGACACTGTACTTTTTAAGATCCGCAATACGTGTTATTTCAAGGCGTTGTTCGGACAAACTGATCGCCACATTGGTATATTCAACATAATCATTGGACCAATAACCATCAACGCCATTTGCAGGGTTCATCGTCATCACAGCATCTAATCGATCTTTATTGAAATATAAAACTTGGCGTTTACGAGAGTAGAATTTAAAGTTGACTGGCTGCCCCATTTCCTTAAACGCGGCCTTAATAATATCGATCTCAAGCCCTGATTCAGCATCTTCGATAATATAAGGCGGTCGATTTAGAGCGCTACCAATGGTTAACGATGCAGAAAATGCATAAGTCGGTAATATGAATAAGCAGATTAGCAACAAACTCAAACGCATACAGTGTCTCACTCTTATTAGTATCATAACAATAGCGGTAAATAACGGGAGTTCCAAACCGCGCGACTCCCAAAATCTCTATCCGTTATCACTGTCACAACCTTAAAATGTTTCATTTGATCAAGATTTTTGGCAAAGTCCGCTAAGACTGGCAAACTAGAGGCTGACTCAGTTAACCCTAAGCTTTCGATGACAGACACTCACCCCTACAAACTCGATCAACTCGATTTAACGATTCTGCGCTTACTGCAAACCCACGGCAGATTATCAAATCTCGAACTGGCCAATAAAGTCGGACTATCGCCATCTCCTTGCTCGCGCCGTGTTAAAGCCTTAGAAGAAGCGGGTTATATTGCCGATTATGCAACGCGTCTGTCGGCGGATAAGTTCAACCTGCATTTGACCGCGTATATCCATGTTCGAATGGAGAAACATACACCGGCGATTCTCAATCAATTTGAAACCAATGCACTCGCCTACGAAGAAGTCCAAGAATGCGCGCTGATCACGGGCTCAGAGGCCGACTATCAACTTAAAGTGCTAGTACAAGATATGGCGCACTTTCGCACTTTCCTGTTAGATAAACTCACGACCAACGTGCATATCGCAGGGGTGCATTCCAGCTTTGTCCTCAAAAAGGTTAAGGACCACACGGCCATTCCCTTAGGACACGTCAACATTCAAGCATAAGCCAACACCCAACAGTCACAGTAAAGACCGCAAACAGGACAGCGGCACAAGTAACAGTCATAGCACAAAATAGCCATTAGACATCTGCCATACGGTATTTTTTGACCATAAGATCACAATTCAATGAATTTTTATCATCGCAATGATTCACCAAATCTCAACCATCAGTCGCACCTGATAGCAATAAAATCTCGCACAAAACAGATAGGCGGCACACAACATCAACTTACAGCCAAAAACCGATAAATTATTGCAGATTAACACCATTTTAACGCACTAAAATTGCGTTGAAATCCTAATTTATCCGCCTAAGATACGCCTTCTTTTTACGGGAGGCACAATGCAATCGGCCAATACAAGTTCAACTAACCACTTCAGCTCACGCTTAGGTTTTATCATGGCGGCCGCAGGTAGCGCCGTTGGCGTCGGCAATATTTGGGGATTCCCCACCCAAGCGGCCACCCATGGTGGCGGCGCCTTTCTACTTGTGTACCTAGTGCTGATTTTCATCCTAGGCATTCCCATGCTGATGGCTGAACTCATGATAGGTCGCCACGGGCAAACCAACCCCGCCGATGCCATGGGCAAACTCGGCTTCAACTCGCTCACCCGCGGTTTAGGCAAGACCATAGGTTTGCTTTCCATAGTGACAGCGGGATTGATTTATACCTTCTACAGCATTCTCTCCGGCTGGTTTGTCAGCTTTGCCATCGCGCCTATCGCCACTGCCTTTGGCTCGAATGATACCGCCGCTTGGCTAGTGGATTTTTCGCTGTCACGTAATCTGGTGTTTACACTGATCTTCAGCACGCTGGTTTTTCTGGTATTACTGCAAGGCGTGCAAGAAGGCATAGAAAAATGGTCGAAACGCTTAATGCCGTTATTACTGATCATGCTGATCGCGGGCGTGGCGTATATCTTCACCCTAAATGGTGCGAGCGAAGGGATAAGCGCGCTACTAACGCCTAACTTTACCAAGGCGCTGGCGCCAGATACCTTGATCAGCGCGCTCGGACAAACCTTCTTCTCCCTTACCATAGGCACAGGTGCCATGATGGTGTACGGCAGTTATCTGAGCCCAAAAGAGAATATTGCTAAACTGACCGTCTGGGTTGCCTTTACCGACAGCGGCATCGCCTTTCTCGCCGCCTTCTTGATTATCCCAGCCATGTATGTGGCCCAGCACAATGGCGTGCAGATTTTTAATGCTGAGGGCAAGTTACTCGATTCGGATGCATTGGTGTTTACTGTCTTACCCGCGTTATTTTCCACCTTAGGAGATACGGCTAACCTTATCATCAGCGTGATTTTCTTTGTTCTGCTGATCATCGCGGGTTTAACCTCGGCCATATCCATCGCCGAAGTGCCGACGAGTTATGTGATGCAAAAGTTCGGACTCAGCCGTCAACGCGCCACCTTGATCATCGGCCTATTGTTGACCTCATTATCCTTATTACTGGCGGTATTTTTTGAGACGCTATTTAGTTTCACTATAATGCTGACCACCCAAATCGCCCAGCCGCTGGTCGCCCTCGGTATTGCGGTTTACTTAGGTTGGATTTGGCGCCAAACCCAACTGCTCAAGGCAATTCGTGGGCAAGAAGGTGTCGATAGCACAGGGCTTTTCTGGCGCATTTGGCCAAGATATGTAAAGTATGTTTGCCCAGTGCTGATTATCGCCATAGCCATCAGACAATTTGTGTAACCATTTGAAAAAAATAACAAAATCCACGCTAATGGCGGGGATTTTTTATTTAGCAATTGATGCACTAATTAACTACTTTAAAATAATCAGCAAAGTCTTGCTGCCGCCAATAGTGAATGCGATGACAGCCGGATTTTTTCAATCTATCGATGACGTTGAACTGCTAGGGTAAGGCTGGATTGAAACGAAAGGGGATGTAAACAGCAGCCTTAAGAGATTAAGGCTGCTTTAAACACTGAGCTGATTACTGTTCGATACCCACAATTAACCAAGGTGAGTTGGCTTGCGTTACGTTACGCTCTAAATGCCAGATTTCCTTAATGTCCTCTTCTACGCCTTCAACGGTATCGCAATAGCGGCCGCTAAATTTAACACTCACTTCCGCAAGATTTGCATTGTGTGTGGCGCGGACAAGTTCTGCATCCAAAAACATCACTTCTGTGTGCTGATCGCCAACTAACTCGCGACGTTGGTTGCTGAGTTCATTGTAAAGATCAATAGAAACATACTCTTGGATTTTGCTTAAATCGTTTTCATTCCACGCCAATTGCAGGGTTTTGTAGTGACTACGAGCGCCTTCCAAAAAGCTTGGTAAATCAAAACCCGCGGGTAAATTAAAGGGCACATCGCTTATCGCTTGGCCAAAGCCATTGCTGCCGCTGTTTGCATTGGTGGCAAAACCTGTTTGTTCAGTCTGTTGGCGCTGTAGATTAGTACTTGGCTGACTCGCCCCTGCATAGGCCGGTCTTGGCTGCGCCCCCGCTTTTGAGGCCATCACAGTACGAACGATTTTGAATAGCACGAATGCCAGCAAACCGATAATCAAAATATCCATGATTTGAATATTTTCAAAACCACCGCCCATAAACAGCGCAGCCAATAAGCCACCTGCTAATAAACCGCCTAACATGCCGCCCATCATACCTTTTTTGCCCGGTGCTCCCGCTGGCGCCGTAGTCGGTGTGTTGGTCGCCGCTGGTTGAGCCGGAGCCGTTTGATGGCTTTTGCCGATAGATTTACTACCGCCGAATTTTTTTGCTTCAACGACTGGGCTAGTAACTAAGCTAACCGCAAAAATCATCGCCAGCATAATAAATAACTTTTTCATTTATAGGATCTTGTTCGTGTAATCTGAGGTGCTGCCATAATAGCGGGATGACATTATATGTCAATTAGCAAAAAGCGAAGGCTGATTGTCCTGTGCATATTTAGTGAGTTGCGATTAGCACTGTCATTCCAGTGACGCGCCAACTTTGGTTTAAAAATAAGTCATCCATGCGGGCTCGACGGCTGCATCTGCTGTATATGGACATACGAATGTCGCGATCACATGGATGTGAATGAGCGGCCATGCCGCCAACGGTCACTTACATGCCAGTGCTTAATCCCATAAACTGCCGTACATTCTGATAGCCTGAACTACCCAAACCGAAGTCCAGACAGAGGTGACCATCTCAGCAGTCATATCTTTTGAATCAAGATTTAGAATAATCGCCATGAAGAAAAGATGCGTTTGTCCTATATTTTTTCATCTTTTTTAAAAAGAGATTATTTTTCTATTTTTATAGATAAACCTGTACGGTTAATTAGTCAAATCTTAAAATAAATTCCATTAAAAGGGGGGCATCGTTTATTAATTTTGCAGAAGAGTTTTCTATTTCCTCAGACTCATCGTCGTCAGTAATTGAAACAAAACACACTGTCGAATTTAGCTCAATAGGCAGTTCTCTTTTTATTCTGATTAGTACATTTGATAATGTCTTAATTAGTTCATTTTTAAACTTTGCAAAGTTTATTTCTCGAGATGAGTCCTCTCGAAGCATCTTACTTATTTTAGAGAAGGCTCCCGCATTATATCCATCATAAAACCACTCAGATACTGCCCATCTATAGTAATTTTCACACTCTATGCTCTGATCTTCTTCAGCAACGAGAATGCTTTTAAGCTTACCCTCAGAGCTAGCACTTAATGATGCTGACATGGCACTACTGTCAGTGTAAAGAGATACCGCATAGAATGCCTCATCTTTATTTTCTAACAATAACATCTTGATTGTATCGTATGTAATTTCAAAGCATTTTTCTTCTAACTCAGTCCAGTCCATTATTCACTCCTTGTACTTAGCTTCAATATTTTCATTTTATGATACACTCAGCTCCATGCAGAATACTGATAATTATCATTTATTTCCTTAAAACTCACACCCGTTAAACCAAGAGCCTCGTACTCGTTTTTAAACTGAATAGAACATACAGAAGCCGCTATCTCGTTACAAAAGAATAAATGTTCACGAATATTATTCTTTATTTTAAATTTATCTATAGACTCATAATATGTCTTCTTTAACCCACGTTCCTCTTGCGTGTTCAATTTTCCAGAATCTAAGTCAATCGAGATAGTATAAGTGGACTCATCTTTATCTAAGATAGACAAATAACTTAGTGGAAAAAATAAAAAGTACTTTTTCTGCGGCCGAACTCCTCGATGCAGGTTAATATCGACAGGAATACGAATACACTTAACATTTAATTTTTCACACAAGTATAACATTTCATTAGAAACTAAATTTTCATCAACCAAATAATCACCATTCAGTTGATATGTTTTTGCTTTAAGAGAATAAGCATTTAAAAAATCACCCTCACATGGTGGTGAGTCATAAAACTCATAGTCAGGTAGCTCAGGAGTCCAATGTTTATCCATAAAATACGGTATTCCCTTACCATCAGGATCTGATTGCACAATAAAAAATGCCTGTGGATTTATACTCATAATAACTACCCTGTAATAGGTTAAAAGTTTAATGTCCCTAAGAAAGCATTAGCGCAAACTTGAATTTATTTTAAACATCGTTTTACTCTGTTGCCAGCAATAATATTCCCTCGCAAGTCAAAAAAGCTTAACGAGCCACCCATTGTTAAATTCTCGGTATTAAATTATCGGAATGCATAATTATAAATAACAGACTATCAGGTATACCAAGGGTTTAACGGGATTAAGCACTGTCGTGGAAGTGACCGTTGGCGGCATGGTCGCTCATTAACATCCATGTGTTCGCGACATTCTAGTCTTGTTATAAATCTAGCAGATGCCGCCGTCGAGCCCTCAGGGATGAGTTCATGGCGTGTCACTGGAATGACAGTGCTTAAGCAAAAACAGTATGCATACACAAAAACCCCCGCATTGCGGGGATTTTCAATATATCAAAGACAACTAACACTCACTGCGTTACACGCACTTTCCATCCGATGACTTATCGGAAAAAAGTGCTCGGCTGATGCCGCCAAAGATGACATTCAAGAAGCCGATACCGACATCTTTTTGCCGCTCATCGGCGCTGCCCGTATCGTGGCCGCTCGCATCGCGCATGCTTTGATTATTGTTGGTTCCGCGCACAAAATCGCAGGAGACATTGCTCGTATTATTCACCGAGCAGGCACTGAGCAAAGTGATCATTAGCCCGCAAAGTGCAAGGCGTAATCTTGGCATATTAGTTCAACACCTCTTCTAATGCCTTGAGGCATAAGGCGACATTTTCACGACGGGCACCAAAACCCATGAGGCCAATGCGTCATGCTTTACCCGCAAGGGCACCAAGGCCGGCGCCGATTTCGAGGTTATAATCCTTCAGCAAACGAGTCCGCACCGCAGCATCATCGACTCCAGCGGGGATGTAAACTGCGTTAAGTTGTGGCAGACGCGAATCTTCGGCAACCACAAAATTTAGCCCTAACTTTTCCAGCCCAGCACGCAGCACTAAGTGCATGTCATGATGGCGTTGCCACGCATTTTCTAAACCTTCGGCCGCTAACATACGCAGGGATTCATGCAGTGCATAAAGTGCATTAACGGGCGCAGTGTGATGGTAACTACGCTTGCCGCCCGCGCTGGTCCAATAGGCCATCACTAAGCTTTGATCGAGGAACCAACTTTGCACTGGGGTCTTGCGATTCTTGAGTTTTTCGACGGCAGCAGGCGAGAAAGACACAGGCGATAAACCCGGTACACAGGAGAGACACTTTTGGCTGCCAGAATAAATGGCATCTATGCCCCATTCATCGACCCTTAATTCGACGCCGCCAAGGGAAGTGACCGCATCAACTATGCTCAAGCAACCATAGGTTTTGGCTAATGCGCACAAGGTCTTAGCATCGGACAGTGCGCCAGTTGAGGTTTCGGCGTGCACAAAGGCTAAAAACTTGGCATCGGGATTGGCTTTCAGCGCAGCTTCAACCGCTGCAGGATCAACAGGTGTGCCCCACTCATTGTCCACCAGCACGGCAATAGCGCCCATACGCTCGACGTTTTGGCGCATACGCTCACCAAACACACCGTTACGACAGACAATCACCTTCTCACCCGGCTCGACTAAGTTAACGAAACAGGTTTCCATGCCCGCACTGCCCGGCGCTGATACCGCCATGGTCATTTCGTTTTTAGTTTGGAAAGCGTATTGGATCAGGCTCTTAAGCTCATCCATCATGCCCACAAACAGCGGATCTAAGTGGCCAACTGTAGGTCTGGACTGTGCCGCAAGCACTTCGGGATAAACATCCGACGGGCCAGGGCCCATTAAAATACGGCGAGGAGGATTAAAAGCGGTAAAACGCGGTGCTGGTAACATCATGTCTCCTTAATGCGTGTAGGTGTAGGTCGAAGTCTAGTTATTATTCGTTAGCCAATCGTCAGCGGATTAAGTCAGCGACTTAACTGTGACGTATTAATCGGCGGCTAGAGTATTAAGTCTACAAAACTACCACAAAAAGGAGCGCCTGTGCGCTCCTCCTTTAGCCTTAGTTATGACTAACATAACTATCACGCGCATGGTGCGCTAAGGTTGTAACGCCTTGTTGCCGTTACCCGCATTTAAAAACAGCTGATAGGCAGGACTTTGAGTTTCCTCTTGATAGACAAAACCCAACTCAGTTAAAAACTGTTGGAACGGCAAAGCATCACTCGCGGGTACTTCAAACCCCGCCAGCACTCGGCCAAAGGCCGCGCCGTGGTTGCGATAATGGAACAGACTAATGTTCCATTTACTCTGCAAGGTAGTTAAAAACTTCAGCAGCGCACCGGGATGCTCGGGGAACTCGAAGCTAAATAAACGCTCCTCTAAAGGCTCAGGTGGATGACCGCCGACCATATAACGCACATGCAATTTCGCGGTTTCATCACCGGATAAATCCTGCACTTCAAAACCATTGGCCTCTAAGGTGGCAATGATTTGTTCTAGCTCACCTTGGCCTCGGCTTAAACGAATGCCGGCAAACACCACGGCAAGATCACGACTACTGAAACGATAGTTAAACTCTGTCATCACCCGCTTATCGAGCAACTCACAGAATGTTAAGAAACTTCCCGGACGCTCAGGGACTTTCACCGCCAGTACCGCTTCTTTTTGCTCGCCGAGTTCGCAGCGCTCCGACACATAACGCAGACTGTGAAAATTCACATTCGCGCCACTTAAAATCGCCGCGACCTTTTCACCATTGCCGCAATCACCACTGGCATTAGCGCTGACATATTTTTTAAGCCCAGCTAAGGACAAGGCCCCTGCGGGTTCGGCGATCGCACGGGTGTCTTCGAAGATATCTTTCACCGCAGCGCAGATTTCATCCGAAGTGACAGTCACTACTTCATCGACATAGAGTTTAGCGACTCGAAACGGCTCAGTGCCGATACGTTTAACCGCCACGCCATCGGCAAATAAACCGACTTGCGCCAGCGTCACGGGCTCGCCCGCTTCCATCGCTGCCTTTAAACAGGCCGCGTCTTCTGGCTCGACACCGACAATTTTCACCTGCGGCATCACCGCCTTGTAATAGGCAGCGATCCCCGCGATGAGCCCGCCACCGCCTACGGGCACAAATACCACTTCGAGATCGCGCTGCTGCTGCAACATCTCTTGGGCGATAGTGCCTTGGCCTGCGATCACGGCTTCATCGTCGAAGGGCGCGATATAGACTCGGCCCTCTTCTTTGGCCATCGCCATCGCAAAGCCATTGGCTTGATCGAAGGCTTGGCCGTGCAATACCACGTTGCCACCTAAACGGCGCACCGCATCGACTTTAATATCGGGCGTCGTCTCAGGCATCACAATCACAGCATCCACACCGCGACTCGCCGCTGACATAGCCACACCCTGAGCATGATTGCCTGCCGAAGCGCACACCACGCCGCGCTGGCATTCTTCTTTCGTCAGCTGGGCGATACGGTTATAGGCACCGCGTAACTTGAAGGAATGCACTGGTTGCATATCTTCGCGCTTCAAAAATACCTGACAACCCAAACGCGCTGATAACTTGTTCATGCTGGAAAGCGGCGTCACTTTCGCTATGTCATACACGGATGACAACAGGATTTTTTGCAGATAGCTTTGTGCCAACTGAAAATGGGCTAAATCCGCCTGAGTTTGCGATGAGAGTGGCAACATAGATGCAGTAAACATAATTAGTCCTCCAGTTTACTGCGATCGCGCACCGCGCCCTTGTCGGCACTGGTGGCGAGCATGGCGTAGGCCTTAAGCGCGAGTGACACATAACGCTGGCGACCAATAGGTTTCCACGCCATTGGGCCAAGACTATGCATTTTTTCACGGCGAGCATTGAGTTCAGCATCGCTTACCGCCAGCTTGATGCTGCGCTTGGGTATATCAATTTCGATGCGATCACCATTTTCAATCAAGGCGATTGTACCGCCAGCGGCAGCTTCGGGTGAGACGTGGCCGATAGATAAACCAGAAGTACCACCAGAGAAACGACCGTCGGTGATCAGCGCGCAGGCCTTGCCTAAACCACGTGATTTTAAGTAACTGGTTGGATACAACATTTCTTGCATACCTGGGCCACCTTTCGGGCCTTCGTAACGGATAACCACCACATCGCCCGCCACCACTTCACCGCCTAAAATGCCCGCCACAGCATCATCTTGGCTTTCATAGACGCGAGCAGAGCCGATGAAGGTCAGATTCGATTCATCCACGCCCGCGGTTTTAACGATACAGCCGTTTTCGGCCACGTTGCCCGACAATACGGCAAGCCCGCCCTCTTGGCTAAAGGCAAACTCACGGCTACGGATACAGCCTTCTTGTCTGTCATTATCCAGTGACGGCCAGCGACAATCTTGGCTAAAGGCTTTAGTGGTCGGAATCCCCGCAGGTCCCGCCATAAAGAAATGTTTTACTTTTTCATCTTGGGTTTGCATTATGTCGTACTTGGCCAATACCGATTTCAAGGTCCCGCCGCCCAGCGTACCGTCATTATCGGCCGCCACATGGAACACATCGGTATGCAGCAATCCGGCTCTGTCTAGCTCACCTAAAATCCCCATCACCCCACCCGCACGGTGCACGTCTTCCATATGGTATTTAGGCGTCGATGGCGCAACCTTACAAAGGTGCGGCACTAGGCGCGACATGCGGTCGATATCAGCCATGGTAAAATCAACATCAGCTTCCTGCGCGGCCGCCAATAAATGCAATACAGTGTTAGATGAACCGCCCATGGCGATATCTAAGGTCATGGCATTTTCGAAGGCTTTAAAGTTGGCGATATTGCGTGGTAATGCCGATTCATCATCTTGATGATAATAACGTTTTGCCAGCGCCATCACGCGGCGCCCCGCTTCCAAAAACAGCTCGCGGCGATCGGCGTGGGTTGCCAACATAGAGCCGTTACCCGGCAGCGATAACCCTAGTGCTTCGGTTAAACAGTTCATTGAGTTGGCGGTAAACATGCCAGAACAAGAACCGCAGGTTGGGCATGCGCTACGCTCGATTTTAGCACTGTCTTCATCGCTCACGTTCGAGTCGGCGCCCGCCACCATAGCATCGACTAAGTCGAGTTTGATGAGCTTATCCGACAACTTAGTTTTACCCGCTTCCATCGGTCCACCAGACACGAATACCACAGGAATATTGAGGCGCAGCGCCGCCATCAACATACCGGGAGTGATCTTGTCGCAGTTGGAGATACACACTAACGCATCGGCGCAGTGGGCGTTAACCATGTATTCCACACTGTCGGCGATAAGTTCACGCGATGGCAGACTGTAAAGCATGCCGCCGTGGCCCATGGCGATACCGTCATCGACGGCGATCGTATTGAATTCTTTGGCGATACCGCCCGCCTCTTCGATGGCGCTCGCCACCAGTGAGCCCATGTCTTTTAAGTGCACATGGCCCGGTACAAACTGAGTAAAGGAGTTAGCAATGGCGATAATTGGCTTACCAAAATCATTGTCTTTCACCCCTGTGGCGCGCCATAACGCACGGGCACCCGCCATATTGCGGCCTTCGGTACTGGTAGCTGAACGTAACTTTGGCATTGACTGTATCCTTTATCTCAAATCGAAAATCGTATTCTTAATTCATATGGCGCAGGCTTACGCATTCGCCGTTTGTTGCAAGCTCAGTGGTAACAATACCTTACATTGAGTCACATCAATCAGTTTATTCAGCTGATTACTTAACAGTTCGATGGCACGTTCGCTATCGACCTCCATATCCAGCGACAGGCTAGCGTCGTCATTCATGCGCATCTGCATTTGGGTAATCCTAAAGCCACGATGGCGAGTCACGCGCAAAACACGCTCAAGCACTTCGGGGCGTTGTTGAACCGTTAATTCCAGAGAGTGGATCATGTTTGTTTCTCCATTTCGTCCATCATATCGCTGTTTGATGCGCCGGGGGGCACCAGTGGCCAAACGTTAAAAGCATCATCGATTGCAACGTGTAACAAATACGGGCCCTTAGCCGCTAACATTTCGGTTAAGGCTTCTTCCACTTCGTCGGAAGAAAAAATCGTCCGGCCGGGAATATCAAAAGCAGAGGCCAATAACACAAAATCAGGGTTATCGGATAAATCCGTTTCGCTGTAGCGCTCTTCAAAAAATAGCTGCTGCCACTGCTTCACCATGCCGAGTTTTTGATTGTCGATCAGCACTATCTTCACCGGCAGCTTACGGCGTTTGATGGTAGTCAGCTCCTGCACATTCATCATAAAAGAACCATCGCCAGAGACAGTCACCACTGTCGCATCGGGACGGGCCACTTGCGCACCAATGGCGGCGGGTAAGCCAAAGCCCATAGTGCCTAAGCCAGCGCTGGACAGGTGATCTTCTGGACGGCGGAACCACATATGCTGGGCCACCCACATTTGGTGCTGGCCCACATCGCAACAAACAACATTGTCTTCGGGTAATTTATTGGCTAAACGGCGCAGCAGCGCAGGCGCATAGATCAAACTGCCGGGGTGTTGATAATCCCATTGATGCTTACGGGATAAATGCTCCACCTCAGCCTGCCAAGGCGTAATGTTCATCGACATGGCTAAGGTGGGGAGGATTTGGCGTAAGTCACCGGCGATTGCCACCTCTGGCATACGTAACTTGCCCAGCTCAGCGGCGTCTATGTCTAAATGGATCACTTTGGCCTTGTCGGCAAAGCTCGCTAAACGGCCGGTGACTCTGTCGTCGAAACGGGCGCCCACCACGATCAGCAAATCACAATCCTGTACCGCTAAGTTAGCCGCCTTGCCACCATGCATGCCTAACATGCCTAAGTAACCGGGCGTGCCGTGGGCGATACTGCCAAGCCCTTTCAAGGTCGCGACCGAAGGTATACCCGTTATTTTGATAAACTCACGCAGTTGATCGACCGCGCCCGCCATGCCTACACCACCGCCGACATACAACATAGGCTGTTTAGCCTCAGCCAACAGCGCACGGGCAGCGTCGATATCACTCATCTCTGCTTGGGGTTCGTTCATGACGGCCAGCAAAGGTGTACGGTATTCAAGGTGAGCGAGTTGGATATCCTTCGGGATATCGACCAACACAGGGCCAGGGCGGCCGGATGCGGCGATTTCGAAGGCTTGATATAAGGTTGGGATAAGATCGTTGATGTTTGTCACCATAAAACTGTGCTTAGTGCAGCTCAGTGACATGCCCAGCACATCGATTTCTTGAAACGCATCTGTGCCGATAACGGCGGTGGAGACTTGGCCTGTGATAGCCACGATAGGCACTGAATCTAACAGCGCGTCGGCTAAGGAAGTGATCAGGTTAGTCGCGCCTGGGCCTGAAGTCGCAAAGCACACGCCGGTTTTACCGCTGGCTCTTGCGTATCCTACGGCAGCAAAGGCGGCGCCTTGTTCGTGACGGCTTAAGATATGTTCAACAGGGCTTCCATAGAGGGCATCGTATATTGGCATAATGGCACCACCTGGGTAACCAAACACTGTGGTGACTCCATGTGCTGCTAACACTTTGATTACCGCGTCTGCGCCTCTGATCATCTGCCCTGGTTCCATATTCTCTCTCGCTACGTTAGTCCTGAATTGCCGAAAATCGACGCTAATTTTTTACTCTTTCGAAGCTTAGAACCTTGCTCTAGGCCCTGAAACGAAGAACCCCCCGGTCCTTTCGGAGCGGGGGGTTCTTTCGAAACTTTTAACCTTTTAGGTCTATCAGTTCGCCATGCGCCGCCCCCGCTGTGATTTAATAATCACGACGGTAATAATCACGAGAATGAGCTTGGCAGCTTGGTTAAACATCAATATGGATTCCTAATCGGTGTTTCTAAAATTGGGATATTGCATGAAAGTTAGTTTCGCTTTGGACTTTGCCCTACCGCGAGCTATTAGCTTTACCATAAAGCGACAGCCAAACACAATAAAAAATATCTTTTGTCAAAAAAATTCAGCTTCCCTGCCGAGACAATGCAAAACAACAAAGTAAAACGTTAACTGTTGAGCCTCAGTCGGCGCGATTCACCTACTGAACGATAGACTCACTAACTGTGTCGTTTTTGCCCGCTCGACAACCCACTGAACAGGAAAAAATTTGTTTCTCACTAACTGATTTATCACTAAGCAAGCTCAAGATGCGCGTTTCACTATCTTGAGCTTGCTTGGGAACTGAGCTGAGACCCAAGTCCTTTGAGTCTCAACCCTCTCCCCCAATGCTAGGCTTAACTAACTATCACTTAAGCCTCAACAATGCTCTTCATATCTGTCATGTAACCGCGAAGCTCAGCACCAACATATTCCACTGCCGTTTCACGAATAGCTTCGTTAACAGCGATGAGCGTTAGGTTGTCGACACCGGTTGCGCTGTCTTTCAGGCCAGCACCTAAATACTCAGATGACATGGCATTAACATAGTCACGCAGCATAGGTACGGCAGCGTGATTGAACAGGTAGCAACCGTATTCGGCTGTGTCTGAAATCACTACGTTCATTTCGTACAAACGCTTACGAGCAATCGTGTTAGCGATCAGTGGGGTTTCATGCAGTGACTCGTAATAAGCCGACTCTTCCACAATACCCGCAGACACCATAGTATCGAACGCCAGTTCCACACCCGCTTTGATCATAGCAACAAGGAAAATACCTTTGTCGAAATAGGTTTGTTCGTCGATATGCTCGCTCGATACGGGCGCATTTTCGAAACCGGTTTCGCCGGTTTCCGCTCTCCAACGCAGCAAGTTCGCATCATCGTTCGCCCAGTCTTCCATCATAGTGCGTGAGAATTCGCCGCTGATGATGTCATCCATGTGCTTTTCAAATAATGGTTGCAGAATTTCTTTTAAATCTTCTGCAATTTCAAATGCTTTAATCTTGGCTGGATTAGACAAACGGTCCATCATGTTAGTGATGCCGCCGTGTTTCAGCGCTTCAGTGACCGTTTCCCAACCTTGCTGGATAAGCTTGGCCGCGTAGCCTGGCTCAACGCCATCGGCGATCATTTTCTCGTAACCTAAGATGGCACCCGTCTGCAACATACCGCACAGAATGGTTTGCTCGCCCATCAGATCCGACTTCACTTCTGCGATGAAAGACGACAGTAAAACACCGGCTCTGTCTCCACCCGTTGCGCTAGCATAGGCTTTAGCAATCTCTAAACCGTCACCGTTTGGATCGTTTTCTGGGTGAACCGCGATAAGGGTAGGCACACCAAAACCACGTTTGTATTCTTCACGCACTTCAGTGCCAGGGCACTTAGGCGCAACCATCACCACAGTGATATCGGAACGAACTTGCATACCCTCTTCAACTATGTTGAAGCCGTGTGAGTAAGACAAGGTAGAGCCTTGCTTCATCAGTGGCATAACTGCGTTAACCACGTTTGAATGCTGTTTGTCCGGCGTCAGGTTAAGTACCAGATCCGCCGCGGGTATTAATTCTTCAAAGGTACCGACACAAAAACCGTTGTCAGTCGCTTTTTGCCATGAGGCACGTTTCTGTTCAATCGCTTCAGAACGCAGGGCAAAAGAGATATTCAGACCCGAATCACGCATGTTCAAGCCTTGATTAAGACCTTGAGCACCACAACCTAAAATAACAATATTCCAATCTTTGATGTAGTTACAGCCGTCGCTAAACTCAGAACGATCCATGAAACGACATTGGCCAAGCTGTGCTAATTGTTGACGTAAATTCAGAGAGTTAAAATAGTTAGCCATCTGATATACCACCTATAAGTCAGAAATTTTGGACGCAACCAAACTAACATAATGTTACGGCTTGGTTGTGATTGAAATCACTATAACCCATGCTTATCATTGCTTAAAATGATATATTCGGAACTTCATATTGCATTCTACGCAACGTCAACTGCAATAATGAGCAGTAACATCGGCGCCAATATGCGCTACCCAATCACGCCGCCACCTAAGCCAAGGCTCAAGCTCAGACTAAACAGGATAAGATCATGGATATTCGTACCCTCAAATTGTACCTGCACTTATGTGACAGTTTGCACTTCGCCAAGACCGCGGAGCAGATGCATGTGAGCCCATCAACCTTAAGCCGAGCCCTGCAAAGATTAGAAGAGGAAGTAAACGCTAAGTTGTTAGAGCGGGATAATCGCAGCGTGACCTTAACCCACGCGGGACACGAGTTTAAGCGCTTCGCCGAGCAGACCTTGAACCATTGGAGCACCCTCAAGCACAGTATCGATCTCAAGCAGGACGTGCTACGCGGTCGGTTAAATCTGTATTGCTCGGTCACCGCTGCTTACAGTCATTTACCGGGTTTATTGGATTTATTCCGCCAAGAACATCCCTTCGTCGAGATTGCTTTAACCACGGGAGATGCAGCCAACGCGCTAGCAGAAGTGCAGCAGAATCGCGCCGATATCGCCATCGCCGCCCTGCCCGATCCTTTCCCCAGCAGCTTACATTTTGCCAAAATCGACGATGTGCCACTGTCGATTATCGCACCGACGATCCGCTGTGCAGTACAGCAACAAGTGAGTCAAACGCCCATAGATTGGTCGAGCGTGCCCTTTATCATCCCAGATCACGGCCCAGGACGGCGCCGCGCCGATAACTGGTTCAAACAAATGGGCATCAGCCCTAATATTTACGCCCAAGTCTCGGGACAGGAAGCGATCGCCTCTATGGTAGCGTTAGGTTGTGGCGTGAGCATGAGCCCAGAAGTGGTGATCAATAACAGCCCAGTGCGTGATCGCATTCAGCTGCTCTCGTCGCCAGTGGCGATTCCACCGTTCGAGTTAGGTTGCTGCTGCAAAGTGAAACGACTTGATGATCCCATCGTTAATGCGTTTTTGGATGTGATTTAAACGGGGAAAGTAATACAAAATAAAAGTGCGAGTGAATAGTTTCAACGAGATAGAAAACCGAAACGGCTCTCAAAAGGCTAAAAACTTAGCTAAAGAGAACCGCTTCACTATCGAACAGTTGCGATCAAATTGGTGCTAACGAGCTATTGCCACAGGATTTCTATCGCAAGGCAATCAACACAAGATGACAGGATTACACATCCGGCGAGTTGAGCTTATCAATAGGATCGATACGGGTCACCAATAGCTGATCGACCTTGTACGAATCGATATCGACCACCTCAAATTTATAGCCCGCATAGTTCACGAAATCCGTACGCTTAGGGATTTTACGCAGCATATACATCATAAAACCAGCAATGGTTTCGTAGTTCTGATTATGCGGAAACTCCTCAATACCAAAGGCGCGCATTACGTCGGTAATAGGCGTCACACCGTCGACTAACCAAGAGTTGCTATCACGGGCGATGATCTGCTCTTCGCTCTCGTGCAATGACCAAGCCCCCATTACGGCGCGCTGTAGATCGTTAGTCGTGACAATCCCCACCACTAAGGCGTATTCGTTCATGACCACGGCAAAATCGGCGCGACTATTTTTAAAGTATTCCATCGCTTCTGACAGGCTCAGCGTATCGGGAATGATCAGCGAAGTATGGATTAAGTTACTGCCTTTTAAGATGATATTCTCACCGTTGATCACACGGATCAGCAATTCTTTCGCATCCACGAAGCCTTTGATCATATCTAACTGACCATCGCAGACGAGGAACTTAGTATGGGGATCTTCAGAAATTTTACGCTTGATATCTTCTTCACTGTCTTGCAGTAAAAAGTACACTAAGCTTTCACGGGCCGTCATGGCCGAAGTCACAGAAACGGTTTGCATTTCAAACACATTTTCCATCATCTGTTGCTCACCGCGATCTAGCACCCCAGCTTCGGCACCCGCATTCATGACGGCATAAATGTCGTCGGAGGTGATGGCATCATTACGCACGGTTGGGATCTGCAGCAGTTTAAAGATACCACTCGCCATGCCATTGAAAAACCACACTAATGGGCGTAATAGCACAATACAGAAAGACATAGGCCCGACAACAGCTAAAGCGACAGGCTCAGGCATCGCCATGGCAATGCGTTTTGGCATTAAATCGGCGACTAAAATAAAGGCGCTGGTTACCGTTATGAAGGATAAAACAAAGCTCAATTGGCTCAGCCAAGGCTCGGCAACTAAAGGGGAAAGCAACTGATAGAAGTAAGGCCGAAATGCCGACTCACCCACAATACCGCCCATGATGGCAACGGCATTAAGACCAATTTGTACTACCGTAAAAAAGCTACCGGGAACGGCTTGTAACTGCAGCACTTTTTCTGCTCGTGCATCGCCCTCATCGGCTAACTGACGTAAACGAATTTTACGTGAAGCGGCAAGTGCAATTTCTGACATAGAGAAAAAACAACTCGCGCCGATTAGACACAATATAATCATCACGTTATCAAAGAGACTCATGTAACACCTTTCATTTAACACTGGACTAACTAGGACCAACTCGCGCTTTATTGCTCGCGAGTCAGTTGAATTCATTGTATTTGAGCAAAGTTTGCTTTGTCTGGTCGCTGCACAACAAGATTGTATTGACCACTTTCACCCCAAAGATGAATGATCGCTTAGATGACAATCCTTAGGGTGCACTCAGTATATCTGCAAATTCACGAGTTATGCGTGACTCCGCTCTCGCAGCCCACGCATAGCGCTAATGCACTTGCATCATTTAAGTAATGTTTTATGTCGAAGCGACTGAATATACAGCATTTAATTATTTTACTCGACTCGATGGCATTAGACATCCGAGCGCGGTGGCTTTGATATTGAGCTGCTAGAACGTACATTTAAACCAATAGAATTGACTATGCAGTCGTGGCTTTGCTTAGTTGCGTTACGTAAAATACGTCCAGAATGGCAGCATGGATGTCACTCAGAGTGCATCGCTAAATCGACATTAGGCGGCAGATTATATCTCATCTGCCGCCTAATATTACCTCACCTTGGGTAATTTTTATCTTAGCGACTTATCTACCGCTATGTTTCACATAAATGTTATCAATTAGTTATCATGATTGAGGGCGTCTGTGGCGTGGTGATGCTAACCGAATATGTCTCCAATTTTGCAGCATAGAGCCTAGACTCTTGAAGCTCAGTAGCCAATCCAGCAACGCGTTGGGATATCTTGGCGAAAGAGTAACGTCACCTTCAACCGGCTCCCATTAAATCACTTCAACCTCGACTCTGTTGCGACCTTTATCCTTAGCGCGATAGAGGCAAACATCGGCGCGGCGTAATACGTCGGCCATCTTAAACCCCGAGATCTTATCTAATGGCAAAAACACGCTGCCAATACTGATCGTCACCACAGCCAAGGGAGATACTTGATGGGGAATATTGAGTTGCTCAACGAGATAACACAGTTGCGTAGCAATAGCCGTTAACTGTGCTGGCGTGACCTGCTCGACGACCAAAGCAAACTCTTCACCACCAATGCGAGCCAATAGAGCATTATGCGGCAGGATATCGCACTGTGCTAAGGCATCTGCCACTCGCTTGAGCACAGTATCGCCTTCAAGATGACCATAAGTGTCGTTGTAGGATTTGAAATAATCGATATCCAACATTAACAATCCCGCTGGAGTGTTAGCTTGTAGCACAGTAGCTAATCTTTCGGTAAAGGGTCGTCTATTAGCTAAGCCAGTTAACTCATCGGTTTCAGCCATCACCTTTAATTGGCTATTCGCGGCAACCAGCGCTTGTTGTAGCACTATCATCTGACGCTCTTTCTGTTCGCGTAGCAGTAACTCGTTCAATGCGGAGGCGAATTGGGTCAGCATATTCTTTTTCTGGGCGTTCCAATTTAATGGCCGCGACACAGTCGACAGCGAGAGCAATCCCAATAACTCCCCAGCATTTTTAATCGCAAAGGCGGCAATCGAACATATCCCCACGGATTTCATTACCTCATATTCCTGTGGTGAAAAAGCCTTTAACGCCTCAAGATCCTCAATCACTAAGGTCGATTCCGTCTCGAATTTTTTAGCCAGTTGAGCAATATTATCTACCGAAATCACTTGGACCTTATTTGCGTGTAAGTCACTGGTCCAAAAGCTGCGGTAATAGGCATGCTGCTGATTGAATTCGAGAAGACTCACCCTTTCAACATCAAATAACTGACCTATTTTGTGGCATACTTCAGTTAAGGTTTTATCCACATTGCAGGTATCTATGCTCAAAAATTGCAACGAAATCTCTGCCAACAATTGATTCGACTGCGACTGCCAATCTAATTCTTTAGTTCGTTCTTTGACTAAGTCAGACAATAAATGCTGCTGTTGTTGCAGTGCACGTTGCTGACGTTTATTGATGGCTAAATCATTACGTATCCTTTGATACATACCCTTAAGTGACAATGCCACATGGGCTATTTCATCGGGTCTTGCGGTTACCGTCTCGGGCACAGATAACTTTTTTAACGAGTTAAGATTGATTTTATTAGTGAAATCTTCCAATGCCGACAATCTATCTGTCACCATGAGTCGCACTAAGGTCAAAATCAAATAAATCATCAATAGGGTCTTTAACCCATTACCGAGCACGATAAAAATCAACTGCCGCCACAGCTCGTAGTAAAGCCGATTGGTATCTAACCCTACGGTCAAAGTCGCTATCGACTGCTCTTGATAGGTCACAGGATAGTGAAATAGAGTTTGCGACTCATCATCGGTTAACAAAGGTTTACCCAGATGCATAGTGACGCCATCGATACTGTCTAAATGTACACTCGACACTAGTGGCATCATCCCCAGTCCAGAGAGCAAATCCGATAACAAGCTACGGTCGACGTCCCACAGTGACTTAGCCACGCTTGGCAAAATAGATTCTGAATACTCGCGGATATCCGAAGTCGCATTATCGATACTATCCTGATAGTTCCAAATCAACTGTACCAGCATAGTTAACACAGCAAAAAACGAGCTCACCCCAATAATAATCAGCGTCATCTTGTGGCTAATAGAATGATTACGATGCTTCATGTACACCTGTTATTACGCCTTGAGGGGCAACTTATTCAAAATCTGAGACTGGAAAATCTGTGGCCAATCTCGAGCAACTAACATTTGATAAAATGCCGAATCTGGTTGCAAAACACCGAACAAGGCAACATTGTCATAGGGGAGATATTTTTTATGCTGCTGATAATATTGCAATTCGACCAAACCTAAAGCGCCAACCAAAAAATGCCCGCCACCAATAACACTCACAGAGTGCTGGCGACAAAGCTGTAAAATCTCAGGTGAAGTATTGATCGTACCGACAAATACATCTTTACCAGACACCAAACCTTTTTCCTTCAATGCCTTAAGCACCCCAATCGCCATACGATCACTGGCGGTCCAAATCACATTCAGATCAGGATAACGATTCAGCAGGGTTAACGCTTGCCCATAAGCCACAGCCTCACTCCATTGGCCATAAACCGTTTGAGTCAGAGTGGCATTGGACTGCATAAAGAAATAGTCACTGGCGCCTTGGGTTCGTAGCACTGAAGCAGGCGTCGATTTATCGCCCGAAATCAACAGAACTTTAGCCGCCTTTCCCTCTAAGTCGTCCATTAAGGCCTTAGCGGTCGCCGAACCAATAGCGTAATTATCGGGAATAATGGCGGGTAACAGATATTCTTGCCAATGGGGATCTTGCAGCAAGGCATCACGCTCACCAGGGGAAATATCATTTAAAATCAATTGCACATAGACAGGGTGAGGATAAAGCGCCTGCAGCATTTTTATCGCGGATTGTTTTTCATTAACCAGAATAACGTAATTAGGTAACGCTTTTGCAGAAGCTAACAACTCATCGAGTTGAGTGATCATCTTGAAGTGATTGCGATCGGAATGAATGATATCGAGTTTAATATCGAGTGTCGTCGATGCCGCCAACATCAATTGGTCGACATCTCCCCAAAAACTGTCATCGACAGCCCCAGGATTAAAGAAAACCACATCGAGTTTTGCCCATGCTGCCCCACCAAAACCCGCAGTACAGATAAACACACACGCTAACATCCACGAACGCATAGGCGAGTTCTCCTCGACCATGTTCCCTCAAATGTCATCCTTCACAAGAGGTCACTTTATTATTATCGATTCACAACCTTGTTACCGCATCGCCGCCCAAAATGTTGCTAAAATCGGCAGCAGATGTTTCGATTAAACCACAAAATGATACAAAGTATACTTTATATGCTGACTATTTATTCCGACACCCTGTCTGTATAAGGAGTTCGAGTGGCTCAGTAGCAGAATGTTTATGGGGATGGTAAGTGGCGGCCTTATGGTCAGTCTTGCAACCTAACCACGGAGAAAATGACGGGGACTTAAAAGGAATACAAGTTAGAACTCAGACGTTAATGCAGCCTAGCGGTCAAGTTGAATCAAGGTCGTGGGGAGGGGAACCATGATTTTCAGTGGAGGGTAAACCAAATGAGACTGCTCAACGATGCCCTCATATAATGGCATAGGTTGACAAATCTCTATTAACTGATTGAAATGATTAAATATAACTATCAAGCACTCAATCTATTCAGTGGTAATCATTTATCCCAGAATCAATCCTTTATAACTCATATTCATTCAAAGGCACTAAATTGTGCTTGTGACTCTTCTTTTAATCGGTCGCAACATACATCTTCAATCGTCTCGATATACTCCAAGTGCTGTGTAGCCCGCATCGCCAAACAAAAAGGTTGGCAGTAGCCAACCTTTCAATACGCTAATAATCATAAATGCAGTAAATGCGATCGAATTTGCCTAGCGCTAAATCCGCTTGGTGGATAATAAAATTCAACTGCATAGAGTGCTCACTATAGACGGCTTTGAACAGCACCAGATAATCTTCAGCATTGCCGCCTAATTCAGCCGCGGCGCGGAGTTCCGGGGCTTTATAGCGGCTATCGCCATGGCCATTAATGCTGGCGATACCATCGTAATACGGCAGCGGCTGCTCGGGAACGAGCAATTCCTGCAAGTTGGATGACTGCCAGTCGGGTAGCGCTGACCATTGTGCTTGAGTGAGAATCTGGCCGGGGATTAACCCGTGTTTATTCATTTTCATCAGATCAAAGAAATAGAGCTGATCTTGCCACTCTGGTGCCAATTCATCTTCCGCAACCTCTAGGGCCTCCAGCACCATAGCTTGTTGCGGTTCTGGTAGCGCTTGTAAACGTGCCTTGGCTAACTTTACTAAATGCGGGTTGTCACTATTAATCATGTCAGTGGCTATCATCTTAATGCTGGCAATCCCCTGAAGTTGATAAGCCGCCTCATACTCATAGTTTGCACATACCGCATCGTCGAACTTAAGTTCGGCAATCGCTTTCCCAGAGTTCAGTTGCTGACCCTCTGCGATATAATAGACATGGCCGCGAAGCATTTCCGAGAATCGCCAGCGCTCCAAAAAGAACAACAATCGCCCCTCTCGAGGCAAATAAGATTGAAATGCCTTCAGTTCGCTACAATTGATTTGTGCGATAAATTGCATAGGCACACGGAAGGCTTGCGCAGCCTCGTCCCAATCCGAATCTTGCGACCAACAGTAATGCTCCTCGATATACTCGCGAGTGTGGTCGAATTCCTCAGCGTAAGCATCCAGCATCTCCTCCCGTCCAACCAAAGTCACTGGGTAATCCATGCCGACAGGCAAATCAGGCAATCCACCCAGTCGGCTGTTACCTAACTGGGCATAGTCTTCGATTGCACTGGGATAGAGATCGACACTACTGCGAATAAACGTAGATAACGTATGGGCAAGATGCGGGTCTTTAAACTGCACCAGCTTTTGCTCGAGCAGCTGCTGACGAATGGGGGAATTTTCTGCTAACAACATATCCATATTTACCTCACGACTCCAATGTTTGCTTTTATCATTTCTATCAACTATTTGCCATCTTCAAATAAGGTAAATTGCCAAACCTATCACACGATTAGCAAAGCCGGAGTCAACGGCTTGCTAATGAGAAGGGCAACGGCCTAGGCGATAGGAAACCCCTCCCATTAATTACTGCTACACTCAAATTCAGCGAAAAAGATCAACAAAAGGATTTGTTTATGGCGATTGCCTGTGTCAATACCCGAGCCAGTTGTGGGGTCGAAGCTCCTCAAGTCACAGTTGAAGTGCATCTCAGCAACGGCTTACCAGCATTTAATCTTGTAGGCTTACCCGAAGCTTCGGTAAAAGAAGCCCGTGAGCGAGTACGCAGTGCCTTGATCAATGCGGGATTCGAGTTTCCAATGCGGCGGATAACAGTCAATCTCGCGCCAGCTGATTTACCTAAACAAGGTGGCCGCTACGACTTACCCATCGCCGTGGGCATATTGGCGGCTTCGGAACAGATTCCCATTAACAGTTTAAAAAATATCGAGTTTGTCGGCGAGCTGGCACTGTCAGGGCACATACGTTACTGCCAAGGGTTATTGCCCGCGATTATCGCGGCGAAGCGCCAAGACCATACCTTGGTCTTACCGCTAGATAACCGCCACGATGCAGAGCTAGTCGGCTATCCCAATGTGTTATTTGGTTCGCATCTGCAAAGTCTAGCCGCGTATTTACAAGGGCAAAACCAACTGCCCACACTGGCGCCACAGTTAGAATGGGTAAGCCAAGAGACACCCGAGTCCCATACTTGCCTGAGCGATGTGATTGGCCAATATCAGGCCAAGCAAGCACTCGAAATTGCCGCTGCGGGTAACCACAACCTCTTGATGCTAGGCCCGCCGGGTACAGGCAAGACCATGCTTGCCAGCCGCATGATGGCACTATTGCCTGCACTCAATTATGAGGAAGCGTTAGAAGTGGCGGCAATTCATTCCGTTGCTGGACTCGACATTAAACCGCAGCATTTTTTACAGCGACCATTTAGGGCGCCGCACCACACGAGTTCTTCGATTTCCCTCGTGGGTGGTGGCAGTATCCCAAAACCAGGGGAGATCTCCCTCGCCCATCGCGGTGTATTATTCTTGGATGAAGTGGCTGAATTTCCTCGTAAAGTCTTAGATTGCCTGCGTGAACCGATGGAAACCGGCGAAGTGGTGATTTCCCGCGCCGCCGCTAAACTGACATTTTTGAGTCGATTCCAATTAATCGCAGCGATGAATCCTAGCCCTAGTGGCGACTTGGATAGCCATCATAGATCCAGCCCTGAACAAATCCAACGTTACCTTTCGCGGCTTTCAGGTCCGTTTCTCGATCGTTTCGACTTGACCATAGAAGTGCCCAAACTTCCCGCGGGCACTTTGACTCAAGCCGCGCCGCAGACAGAAACCAGCCAAGATATCGCCAAACGAGTGAAGCTAGCACGTGAACTACAACTTGCCCGTGCTGGTGTGCTCAATAGCGAACTTACAGGGAAACAATTGAAACGCTTCAGCGGACTCAGTGATGCTGATTTAGTGTTTTTGGAGCAAAGCGTGGTGAAGCTTGGCCTTTCGGTTCGCAGTTTTCATCGTATACAAAGAGTCGCCCGCACTATCGCCGATCTTGAACAAGCACCTAACACCGAACGCCGCCATCTTGCCCAAGCACTGGGTTATCGTGCTATGGATAGGTTGCTGGCACGACTATCCCAGCAATATTGAGTCAGCCGCTTTACAGTGAAGATGAACAAATGCACCGACCAGCTGTGCCTAAGATTGAGCCAAACGCCTACACCGAGTAACATAGGCCTCCAATTTTTGTCAGGGGGCTCGGATGGGAATGCTGTTTTCACAGATAAAAGGCTGTATTGCATTTTTAGGTTACGTTATAAATACCGTCTTTTGGACTATCCCAATCGTGTTAATCAGTTTTATAAAACTGATACCTATCAGTCCATTAAGGACTGCGACTAGTCATGTGCTCGACTTTTGTGCCAGCGCTTGGATCAGCGTCAATGGCGTGATTGAGCGTTGCTTGCATCCCGTTAAAATAGAACTGAGTGGTGACACCGACTTTTCCACTAAAGAGTGGTATATGGTGATTGCCAACCACCAGTCTTGGGTCGATATCCTGATCCTGCAGCGGATTTTTAACCGAAAAATCCCTTTCTTAAAGTTTTTCCTCAAGCAAGAGCTGATTTTTGTGCCCGTATTAGGCCTAGCTTGGTGGGCACTCGATTTTCCTTTTATGCGTCGTTATAGCACAGCGCAGTTGCGTAAGAATCCTAAGTTAAAGGGCAAAGACATTGAAATTACACGTAAAGCCTGTGCTAAGTTTAAGGCTAAGCCTGTGAGTGTGATGAACTTTGTCGAAGGCACGCGCTTCAGCAAGGCTAAGCATCAAAAACAAAACTCACAGTTCCAACATTTGCTAAAACCTAAAGCTGGCGGCATGGCCTTCGCGCTATCAGCCATGGGTGAACAGATCCACAAGCTAGTCGATGTCTCCATTTACTACCCAGACGCAGTGCCGAGCTATTGGGACTACCTGACAGGCAAGTTGCCAAGCGTTAAAGTACACATTAAGGTCTCCGATATTGATCCTGCAATGCGCGGTGATTATATGAATGACCGCGATTTTAAAATTGGCTTCCAAGAACAACTGAATCAACTCTGGCTCACTAAGGATCAAGTGTTAAGCCAACTCGCTAGCCAAGCGAATAAAGAATAAAGGTAACGCCACTATGTTGAATTTCCTGCCTGGTTCAGTGTTGTTTATTCTGAGCTTAAGCTTGCTGATCATTAATACCGCCGTTTGGGGCTCGCTTATCAGCATTGGCGGATTAGTGAAACTTGTGATGCCAGCGCAAGGTGCGCGCAATGCGGTGACTGCGGTCATGAACCGTTTTATGTGGGCTTGGGCCTGCTGCAACGGTGGCATCTTGTATTTGATCGCTAAAATTGAGTGGGATGTCAAAGGGCTCGAAGGACTCGATAAAAACAGCTGGTATTTGCTGATCAGCAACCACCTCAGTGGATTCGATATCGCCGCGCAAACTTACGTGTTACGTAACCACATCCCTATGCTGAAGTTCTTCCTTAAAAAAGAACTCATCTATGTGCCCATCATGGGCCTAGGATGTTGGGCGCTGGATATGCCATTTATGAATAGAACCAGCCCCGCAAAACTCAAAAAGAATCCAAAGCTTAAGGGTAAAGATTTAGCGACCACACGCCGCGCCTGTGCCAAGTTTAGCAATATGCCCACGTCAATCATTAACTATGTTGAAGGCAGCCGTTTTACCCAAGATAAACATCAGCGCCAAAACTCGCCTTATCAACATTTGTTACGTCCTAAAGCGGGTGGTATCGCCTTTACCTTATCAGCCATGGGCGAACAATTTACTAACCTGCTGGATATGACAATCGTCTACCCAGATGCGCCTGAAGATATTCTGTTTGGGGTGATGAATGGTAAGGTCAGTAAGATTATTGTGCGAATTAACGCCCTGCCCGTGCCTCAGGTCGATGCGGCACGTTATTTCTCTGAGTCTGAGTACCGCGTCGAATTCCAGCGCTGGTTAAACCAAGTGTGGGCGGAAAAAGATCAACAAATTGATGCTTTACTCCAAACGCACCAAAGTGTGAATAATAAGGCCACCAGCCCCAATCACACTCAAGCAAGCTAGCTCGTCTCTAGCTTTGCTCTAGTTCAGCAACGCATGCCGCTGCAGCGGATAACTCCAATTCATTGAATACGGTTATCCCTGCGGCACTGAGTTTTTCAGCCGTTAATCCTTGTCCCGCAATTAACTGTTTTACAAATTGACCATCGTAAATCTGCCTATTACCACAGGATGGACTGCGGGCTTTTAAAATCGCCACTTTAATCCCGTGTTGCTGCGCCAGCTTAAGCGCGAGATCGGCTCCCAGACTAAAAGCGTGGGTTACATCCTCACCTTGGGCAGTTAAGATGCGCTGTCCAATCCGCTCCGCTGGCGGTCTAGGTGTTGGCAAACCGCCTGCACATTCGGGACAAATCGCCACAATCCGCCCTTGCTCGAGCCACGTTTGCACCAGCTCGCTCTCCATCAAGTTATGGCCACCGTCGTAGCGCACCGCTTGTCCGAGTAAACAACTGCTCACTAACACTTTTTCCACTGTCATCCCCAAATGTCTCATTCCGCCCATAGCATAACGCGAAGGATAAACATGCCAAATGCATTTGGACGATTTCCCCCAAAACCATCAACATCCGCAACGAGGTTGGAAGGTTAAAACCATGCCATTGTTGACAATTTAATATTTAAACATTCATAACATAAAATATTAATAACGATATAATGAAAATAAAATGATAAAAATCAATAGCAAAAACAGAAACCCATTGAAATATAGACTTACGTCTAAGTAAACACATTGTTGACAATCCACCAAGGGAGGGCTATTTTTTACCCATTGTCGACAATCCTATTAATAGTGATGCGTTCTATGTTGAAGCAAGACACGACGTTCGTTTCTGATGACACTCAAGTTCCCCACCTGCATAAGGTCAAATCGACCTCGGCAGATAAAACGTCGACCACACTCGCCGATCAAATTTTGGTGCAGATCCAAACCAGCATCATCAAGGGCGAACTGCCTGCGGGCAGTAAAATTAACGAGCAAGCGCTGGCCGAAAAATACGGCATCAGCCGCGGCCCGACCCGCGAAGCCCTGCAAACCTTAGAAAGACAACGCTTAGTGGTGCGTGCGCCCCATGTTGGTGCCCGCGTCGCCCAGCTAACAGTGAGTGAACTTAACGATTTATATCAACTACGTAGCGTGCTTGAAGGCATGGCCTGCGAACTCGCCGCCAGCCGTATTACCCCAGAACAATTAGCCAAATTAGAAGATCTGCTCGCAACGCAAGAAGCGGCGCTCGCCAAGGGCGATACTTACTTCCAAGAGGAAGGCGATGTCGACTTCCACTACCAAATTATTCAAGCCAGCGGTAACAAGCATCTGCAGGAAACCTTAGTCGGCGGCCTGTATCACTTGCTGCGTATGTATCGCTACCAGTGCACTAATAAAAATCGTCCCGTGAAAGCGATTGCCGAGCACAGACGCATAGTCGAAGCCATTGCCCAGCGCGATGGTGAGTTGGCCAGTTTGCTGATGCGCCGCCATATAGAACAAGGGCGTAAAAATACCGAATTACGCTTAATTGAATTGCAAGCCAATGCAGCCGCAAAAGAAACCTTAGCCAACATTAGCTAAGTTCATACGGCTCAATATGCCCACTTCCCATAAAATGGAAAAGGATAACACCATGACCCAAAGCGCAGGATTACGTTTTCGCCAAGCTCTTGCTAAGGCCAAACCGTTACAAATCGTTGGCACCACCAATGCCTATTTTGCCTTAATGGCAGAACAAACAGGCTTCCAAGCCTTGTATCTTTCGGGCGCTGGCGTTGCCAATGCTTCCTACGGTTTGCCTGACTTGGGCATGACCTCAATGAATGACGTGCTGATTGATGCAGGCCGCATCACCTCTGCCACGCAAGTGCCTTTATTGGTCGATATCGATACTGGCTGGGGCGGCGCATTCAACATTGCGCGTACCATCAAAGAATTCGAAAAAATCGGTGTCGCCGCAGTGCACATGGAAGACCAAGTGTCGCAAAAGCGTTGCGGTCACAGACCCAACAAAGCAGTTGTGAGCATAGAAGAAATGGTCGATCGCATTAAAGCGGCCGTCGATGCCCGTACCGATCCTAACTTTGTGATCATGGCGCGTACGGATGCGGTTGCCGTGGAAGGTTTAGAAGCAGGTATCGAACGCGCGCAAGCGTATATCGCCGCCGGCGCCGACATGATCTTCGCCGAAGCCTTAACTGAGCTAGACCAATATCGCCACTTCAAGGCTCAAGTTAAAGCGCCGATTTTGGCCAACATGACTGAATTTGGTCAAACCCAATTGTTCAATAAAGAAGAACTCGCCGAGGCGGGCGCCGACATGGTGCTCTATCCACTCGGTACTTTCCGTGCAGCCAACCAAGCCGCACTGAACGTCATGCAAGCGCTGATGAATGATGGTCATCAACGCAACGTGCTAGACACTATGCAGACCCGTAAAGACTTGTATAAATACTTGGGCTACCACGCCTTTGAAGACAAGTTAGATCAACTGTTCAGCCAAGATAAATAACCGAAAAGCTGCAACCCTACAGAGTTTGGCGTTAAAACAGATTTAGCGTTAAACAAATTAAATAAAAAGTGCAGCCTTAACCAATAAATGCCGGCGAATAAGTGCTCTGAAATGAGCACTAAAATCCGCCAGCAATAACCAAACAGAGTTAACGGAAGGGAAGGATTATGTCAGAAGCTAAAAAACTAAGCGGTGCAGGATTACGTGGCCAGAGCGCAGGCGAAACCGCATTGAGCACAGTGGGCGTGTCAGGCTCGGGCCTAACGTACCGCGGTTATGATGTGAAAGATCTCGGTGAAAATGCCACCTTCGAAGAAGTCGCCTACCTTATTCTTTACGGCGAGCTGCCCACTCAAGCCCAACTTGATGCCTACAAAACCAAACTCAAAGGCCTTCGCGGTCTGCCGCAAGCATTAAAAGAAGTATTGGAGCGCATTCCCGCCGACACTCATCCTATGGATGTGATGCGTACTGGCTGCTCTATGCTAGGCAACTTAGAAGCCGAGCACAGCTTTAGCGAACAGAGTGAAATTACCGACCGTTTACTCGCCGCATTCCCATCGATCATCTGTTACTGGTATCGCTTTAGCCACGATGGCGTGCGTATCGATACTGAAACCGATGACGATCAAATTGGCGCACACTTCCTCCACTTATTACATGGCAAAGCGCCGTCGGCACTGCATGCTAAAGTGATGGACGTATCGTTAATTCTTTATGCAGAACATGAATTTAACGCATCAACCTTTACCGCTCGCGTATGTGCTTCAACCCTGTCAGACATGCATTCGTGCGTCACTGGGGCGATTGGTTCACTGCGCGGCCCGCTGCATGGCGGCGCGAACGAAGCGGCGATGGAACTCATTCAAGATATGAAAGATGAAGCCGATGCGCGCGACATCTTAATGGGCAAACTCGAGCGTAAAGATAAAATCATGGGCTTCGGCCACGCAATTTACCGCGACAGCGATCCACGTAATGCCATCATCAAAGAATGGTCAGAAAAACTGGCTGCCGCCAACGGTGACGACCGTCTATACCGGGTATCGGTTGCCTGTGAAGCCCTGATGTGGGAACAGAAAAAACTCTTCTGTAATGCAGATTTTTTCCACGCCAGCGCGTACCACTACATGGATATTCCGACTAAGTTGTTTACGCCTATCTTCGTGTGTTCACGCGTTACAGGCTGGGCGGCGCACGTGATGGAGCAACGCTCTAACAACCGCATCATCCGCCCGAGTGCCGATTATGTGGGCGTTGCGCCGCGCAAAGTGGTACCGATTGCCAACCGTTAAGCAAAATTGACCACACTTGGCGCGAGATTTCACTCAATGTAAGTCTCGCGCCAACTTCATTTTCCGAAATGGATGATGTTATGAGCACTGCTATGAATACCCAATATCGCAAGCCCTTACCCGGCACTCAACTCGATTACTTCGATACCCGCGAAGCCGTAGAAGCCATTCAAGCTGGCTCGTATGCCAAGCTGCCTTACACCTCGCGCGTTTTAGCTGAAAACTTAGTCCGTCGCTGCGATCCGGCCGTTTTGACCGACTCGCTAAAACAGATTATCGAATCTAAGCAAGAACTGGATTTCCCTTGGTTTCCTGCCCGCGTGGTGTGCCATGATATTTTGGGGCAAACCGCTTTAGTTGACCTTGCAGGTCTGCGTGACGCTATTGCCGCTAAGGGTGGAGATCCCGCCAAAGTGAACCCTGTTGTACCAACACAATTAATTGTGGATCACTCACTCGCTGTCGAATTTGGTGGTTTTGATAAAGACGCCTTTGCCAAAAACCGCGCCATCGAAGACAGACGCAACGAAGACAGATTCCACTTTATTGATTGGACGCAAAAAGCCTTTAAAAACATTGATGTTATCCCTCAGGGTAACGGCATCATGCACCAAATTAACTTAGAACGTATGTCGCCTGTGGTGCATTCACGCAATGGCGTGGCCTTCCCCGATACCTTAGTCGGCACCGATAGCCACACGCCGCACGTTGATGCGCTCGGCGTTATCGCCATAGGTGTCGGCGGCTTAGAAGCCGAAAGCGTCATGCTAGGGCGCGCATCCTATATGCGTCTACCGGACATTATCGGTGTCGAGCTCACGGGCAGACCACAGCCCGGCATTACAGCTACCGATATCGTATTGGCCTTGACCGAGTTTCTACGCGCACAAAAAGTTGTCTCTTCTTACTTAGAGTTCTTCGGCGAAGGCGCAGCGGCGCTGACATTAGGCGATCGCGCCACGATTTCGAACATGACGCCTGAGTTTGGCGCCACTGCGGCCATGTTCTACATCGACCAGCAAACCCTTGATTATTTGACCTTAACGGGCCGCGAAGCCGAGCAAGTTAAACTGGTTGAAACCTATGCCAAAACCGCCGGTTTGTGGGCCGACAGCTTGACCGAAGTGCACTATCCACGCGTACTGCATTTTGATTTATCTTCGGTGGTGCGCACCATTGCAGGGCCATCAAACCCACATGCACGGGTGCCAACATCAGAATTGGCTGAGCGCGGAATTAGCGGCGTAGTCGAAAACGAGCCCGGCTTAATGCCCGATGGGGCTGTGATTATTGCGGCGATTACCAGCTGTACTAACACCAGTAACCCACGCAACGTGATTGCTGCAGGTCTCATTGCCCGCAACGCCAATGCTAAAGGCTTAAGCCGCAAACCTTGGGTCAAAACCTCACTGGCACCCGGCTCTAAAGCGGTGCAATTATATTTAGAAGAAGCCAAGCTATTACCTGAGCTTGAACAACTCGGCTTTGGGATTGTTGGGTTTGCCTGTACGACGTGTAACGGTATGAGCGGCGCGCTGGATCCTGTGATTCAAAAAGAAGTGATCGACCGCGACTTGTACGCCACCGCTGTGTTATCGGGTAACCGTAACTTCGATGGCCGTATTCATCCCTATGCTAAACAAGCTTTCTTAGCATCGCCGCCATTGGTCGTCGCCTACGCGATTGCAGGCACCATACGTTTCGATATTGAAAAGGATGTGCTGGGATTAGATAAAGACGGTAAGCCAGTAAAACTTATCGACATTTGGCCATCGGATGAAGAAATCGATGCCGTCATTGCGACCAGTGTTAAACCTGAGCAGTTCCGTAAAGTGTACGAGCCCATGTTCGATTTAGCCGTCGATTATGGCGAAAAAATCAGCCCGCTGTACGATTGGCGTCCGCAATCTACTTATATTCGTCGCCCACCTTACTGGGAAGGCGCATTGGCGGGTGAACGCGCACTCAAGGGTATGCGACCACTGGCGGTGCTGGGTGACAACATCACCACAGACCATTTATCGCCTTCTAACGCCATTATGATGGACAGCGCCGCGGGCGAATATCTGCACAAAATGGGCTTGCCGGAGGAAGACTTTAACTCCTACGCCACCCACAGGGGGGATCACTTAACCGCCCAGCGCGCAACCTTTGCCAATCCTAAGCTTAAAAACGAAATGGCAATCGTTGACGGCAAAGTGCAACAAGGCTCACTGACGCGTATCGAGCCAGAAGGTCAAGTGACCCGTATGTGGGAAGCGATTGAAACCTATATGGAACGTAAGCAACCGCTGATCATCATCGCGGGCGCAGATTACGGCCAAGGTTCGTCCCGCGACTGGGCTGCCAAAGGCGTGCGTTTAGCGGGCGTTGAGGCCATTGTTGCCGAAGGTTTCGAGCGCATTCATCGCACTAACTTAGTCGGTATGGGCGTGTTGCCGCTGGAATTTAAAGCTGGTGACAACCGCGCCACCTACGGTATAGACGGCACAGAAGTGTTCGATGTCCTAGGCACACCAGCGCCAAGAGCGGACTTAACTGTCGTTATCACCCGTAAAAACGGTGAGCGCATCGAAGTACCAGTGACGTGTCGTCTCGATACCGCCGAAGAAGTGTCTATCTACGAGGCGGGCGGCGTATTGCAGCGCTTCGCACAGGACTTTCTTGAATCAAATCAGGCTTGAGTCGACATTTGAATCGACGCTCGAGTCTGGTTAGAGACGACACTTAAATATCAGCTAGCGAAACCGAGCGCCAGCGACTTCACCATTAAGTTACTGGCGCTCATTTGGACTCCATTGGGAGTCCTTTTGGAGTTAATGAATGAATGCTTCAACAATCCACGCGCCACAAATCAAAGTCGCCGCGACTTATATGCGTGGCGGCACCAGCAAGGGCGTGTTTTTCCGTCTGCAGGATTTACCTAAGGCCGCACAAGTTGCAGGTGCCGCCCGTGATGCCTTGTTACTGCGAGTGATAGGCAGCCCAGACGCTTACGGTAAACAAATCGATGGTATGGGCGGAGCCACCTCGAGCACCAGCAAAACCGTGATCCTCTCCCCTAGCACCCAAACCGATCACGATGTCGATTACCTCTTCGGCCAAGTGGCCATCGATAAACCCTTTGTCGATTGGAGCGGTAACTGTGGCAACTTAACCGCCGCCGTCGGTGCCTTTGCCATCAGTAATGGCCTAATTGATACGGCCCGCATTCCACACAATGGCGTCTGCACAGTCCGAATTTGGCAAGCCAATATAGGCAAAACGATTATCGCCCATGTGCCAATCACTCAGGGTGAAGTGCAAGAAACTGGTGATTTTGAGCTCGATGGTGTGACCTTTCCCGCCGCCGAAGTGCAAATCGAGTTTATGAACCCCGCCGCCGATGAAGACGGTGAAGGGGGCAACATGTTCCCTACGGGCAATCTTGTCGATGTGCTAGAAGTGCCTGGCATTGGCAACTTTAACGCTACTATGATCAACGCGGGCATTCCCACCATTTTTATCAACGCAGAAGACTTAGGCTACACAGGCACTGAGCTACAGGATGATATTAATAGTGACAATGCCGCCCTGGCTAAATTTGAAACCATTCGCGCCTATGGCGCCGTGCGTATGGGCTTGATTTCGCATATTGATGAAGCCGTTGCACGCCAACATACGCCTAAGATCGCCTTTGTCGCTAAACCCAAAGCCTATGTGTCATCGAGCGGTAAAACCGTCAATGCAGATGAAATCGACCTGCTGGTACGCGCCTTGTCTATGGGCAAACTGCACCACGCTATGATGGGCACGGCTGCCGTTGCGATTGGTACGGCGGCGGCAATTCCCGGCACTTTAGTCAACTTAGCCGCAGGCGGCGACACTAAGGACAAAATAGATGCGGTACGTTTCGGTCATCCCTCTGGCACCTTGCGCGTTGGCGCTGAGGCAAACTTAGTGAATGGTGAATGGACTGTCGTTAAAGCCATTATGAGCCGCAGCGCCCGCGTACTGATGGAAGGTTTTGTGCGGGTGCCCGCTGCGTAAATTTATCTAAGTAAAACAGTTCAACCAAAGACCTTGCTTCTCCCCCTTCCGGCAAGGTCTTTTTTCTATTCTCGCCCATCATTTTAATCTGCTTCGCCCGTATTTGTCTTAGCATGATATGTTGACATACCTGAAACAATGCTAAGATCCTTTAGCAAAAACGCCAGAATACAAACTCGTCATAAAAAGAATATTGGCAGTAAAACGGTACAGTTAATATATTGCATGATCTATTACAGAATCACGCCCATCGATTTTGGTTATTTTTAAACCAAGTCAGCAATTTAAGTCGCATTTTTACAGCAAAATGGCATGTAAGGTCTAGGCTAAGAACTAAACTAAATAGAAACCTAATCAGGATGGGTCCGTTTTTGGTAGGGGAAAATTTGAGTCAACTAATCCACAAGCTAATGTTAAGTACGCTTTTTATCCTAAGTTTGTGGGGGATCTCGTGCAATGGATTAGCTCAACCATTGAGCGCGGCTTCCACACAGCTTAAATTTGAACATATTCGCAGTGAAGATGGCCTTACCCAAAATACGATTACTAGCCTATTTATGGATAATGCAGGTATGTTATGGATTGGCACTCAAGATGGTTTGCATGCTTATAACGGTCACAGCTTCAATATTTTCCCCCATTCACCCAATGATCCGAGGAGTATTTCTGAGAGCTATGTATCTGACATTATTCAAGACTCAGAAGGTAATATCTGGGTTTCGACTTTCAGCCAAGGGGTAAATCGACTCGATTTGAGCACAGGGACCTTTGAACACTTTGGCCAAGAACAAGGGCTTACCGATCCGCGCACAACCAAACTCAGCGTTGTAGGCAATACACTCTGGATTGGTACTAAAGCAGGACTATTTTCCCTATCGACCAAAACCAAACGCATTACCCAAGTAAACTTAGGTAATAGTGTTCAACCCCACATCACCAGCTTAGCCAATGTTGAAGACACTTACCTTCTGGCAGGAACACAAGATAGCGGCACCTTTGCTGTCAGTGCCAATACTATCACTCGCTTAAATGTCCCGCAGAATCTCACTGCACATCAAATTAGGGCACATTCCGCTAATGCGATCACTTTAGCTCTGGGAGAGCAATTATGGCATTACAACTTGGCCTCACAACAGGGCGAAATCCTCTGGCAGACAGACGATAATGTGCCTTACATTAAAGATTTTATCCAAACTGAGCAGGGTGACTTTTGGGTTGTTGGGCCAGAAGCCGGTCTTATTCAACTCGAGAGAAACGATAAGGCATTTACTGCGACTTACCACAGGTATGATCCTAAGCGTACCAACAGTATTAGTGAAAATAACATACTGAGCTTACTGCAAGATCCCTTTGGCAATTTATGGTTAGGTGCCAGTTATTCTGGTCTGGATAAAATTAATACCCGTCGTCAGTATTTTCAGCATATTTACGAATCCACCCCTAACCTGTCGCAACAAAGTAACAACATTCGCACCTTGTTCCGCAGCCAAGATAATGCGCTATGGATAGGCACCGAAGGTGCTGGGCTTAAACGCATGTTAGCCAATGGAAAATATGAACACTACACGGAGCTCTTTGCTAACGCCTTAGGGATGCATCAACGCAACTTGAATCTTATCCTGCGAGATATAGACCAAGACAAAAATGGCGTGCTTTGGTTTGCCACTAACTATGGGCTAGGTCGACTGGCGCTAGATGGCCACTTCCAGTTACTCAAGGTGACAGAACGCACTGATCAAGGCTCAGAAACCAATTATATCCGTAGTTTAGATATTGATGAGCAAGGTCGCCTCTGGGTGGCAACAACCAATGCCCTCTACCGTAAGGCGATAGATACCGATGAATTTACTTTTATCTCATTGGCGCATATTGATAATTTCTATCCAGCACAAAACCAGTTTTTAATCCTCAGAACACACAAAGACACGCTATGGATAGGTACTCTCGATGGCCTACTTAAACTGGATATGAAAACAGGCACAGGTAAATCCTACTTCCATCAATCCTCAGACAAAAACAGCCTGATCAACAACCGTGTCCGCGATATTTTAGTCACAAAGTCGGGCGAGGTATGGTTTGCCACCCATGGTGGGATCGGCAAGTTACCGTCCCAAGAGACTGATGCAGGTTTTAGCCACTATACCCGCAATCAGGGATTACCAAGTGATACCATCTATGCCTTACTCGAGGATCAAGAACACAACATTTGGTTTAGTAGTAATGCGGGGATAGGAAAGCTCAATCCTAAAACCAATCGTGTCATCATATTTAATGAGCAAGAAGGGCTACAAGCACTGGAGTTTAACGGTGGCGTAAAACTTGAAGACAGCGATGGCGATCTCTGGTTTGGTGGCATTAATGGCATAAATCGTTTCAATCCAAAGTCAATTCCAGATCAACGACCCGATGTTAAAGTCGCACTCACTGGCTATAGTATTGCGGGTAAAGGGCACACTATTCTCGATTTGAGCCATCCACCTAGCATAGTAATGGACTATAGCGATCAGCTGATCAGTTTTGAGGTGACCTCATTGGATTTCAGCTATACGGGTAAAAACCGCTTCAGCTACTTTCTTGAGGGATTTGATAACGAGTGGCATGAGCTCCCCACAGGTAATGAAATCACCTTCACCAATATTAACCCTGGTCACTACCAACTGCATGTTCGCCATGGGCTGCAATACAACACTCAAGGTGACTACGCCCTGTCTGTCGATCTTCATGTACAAGCGCCCTTCTATCGAACTCAGTTCGCCTACGCCCTCTACAGCTTGCTCTCTCTATGGCTGTTGGCTTGGATCATTATCTGGCGTAAAAGAAAACGCCAGCAACAGCGCGAATTTGAAACCAGTATCCGCGCCTCAGAGGAGCGACTCAAACTTGCACTTTGGGCCTCTGGCGATGGCATGTGGGACTGGAACATACCAGAAAATCGCGTCTATCGTACCAATATGGATTCTTCAGTCCCCCATTGGAATAGCAGCAATATAGCCCATGAGAGCATGCACTCAGAGGATAGGGAAAGATTCAAATTTGAGCTTAACGAACACCTTCAAGGTCGTTCGCCTTTCTTCGAAGCATAGTACCGAGTCGAACGCTCCCCCGGTAATTGGGTATGGATTTTAGACCGCGGTAAAGTGGTGGAAAAAGACAGCCTAGATAATCCGATCCGCATGACAGGGACCAATCGTAACATTACCTCGCGCAAACTGATTGAAAACGAGTTAGTACTGTCATCACAAGTGCTCAACAGTATGAACGAAGCCGTTGTAGTGGGAGGATTAAACTATCGAATTCGTTCGGTCAACCCAGCATTTTGTGCCATTACAGGGTACACAGAACGCCAAATAACCGACAGGCATTTCATTCACTTAGCCTTTAGTCGCCAACAGCGGGAGTTGTTCAATACAATTGAACAACAGCTACTGCGTCACAAACATTGGGTAGGAGAACTGTGGATCCGCAATAAACAACGTCAGGCCATTTTAGTCTGGCTTGAAATCAACCAAGTGATCGATATCAAAGGCGAAACCAGTCACTTCGTTGCAGTATTTACTGACATCACAGAGCGGAAAAAAGCCGAAGAAGATCTGCGTTTCCTCGCCAGCTTCGACACATTAACTGGCTTACCGAACCGAACTTTATTTCAAGACAGGCTCAACCACGCGATTACTCAAGCGCACAGAGCGAATAATATCGTTGCCTTGCTGTTCTTAGACCTCGACCGCTTTAAACATATCAACGACTCTATGGGTCATCATGTCGGGGATTTGTTACTGAAAGCCGTGGCAAGACGACTGCAAAATGCAGTGCGTGATGGCGATACTGTCGCACGCTTAGGTGGCGATGAATTTACTATTATTTTAGAAGGTGTTGCGAAAACAAAAGCCGCAACCCTGATCTCAGAAAAAGTACTCAGAGCATTCCAAACGCCCTTCCTATTGGACGATAAAACGCTGACCATTTCGACCTCAATAGGTATCAGCTTATACCCTAACGATGCGGACAATGCCGACTCACTGATTAAATTTGCCGATACCGCCATGTACCACGCAAAATCATCAGGTCGAAATAACTTTCAGTTTTATACCTCTAAGTTAAATGAAATCGCCACCCGTCATGTACAACTCGAAAGTGGTTTAAAGGAAGCTATCCAACGCAAAGAACTAAGCTTAGTTTATCAACCTAAATTCTGTTTACGAGATGGTTCACTCACAGGACTGGAAGCACTTTTACGTTGGTATCACACTGAACTTGGTCCTATTTCACCTGTGGAATTTATTCCACTGGCGGAAGAAACGGGTATCATCACTCAAATTGGCCATTGGGTGATCAACCACGCCTGCCAGCAATTAGCCGAATGGAATAGCCTAGGATTTAACGGGATCACTATCGCCGTCAACCTATCGGCTCGCCAACTGAAGGCGGACATTATCTCCACCATCGAAGTCGCTTTAGCCGTATCAGGTCTCCCGGCTCAATCCCTTGAGCTTGAGCTTACTGAATCAATGATCATGGGCAATCCGCAGGAGTCGGTCAGCATCCTATCTAAACTCAAGGCCCTAGGATTGACCATAGCCGTGGATGATTTTGGGACGGGTTATTCGAGCCTAAGCTATCTCAAACGCTTCCCGATAGACACACTCAAAATCGATCGAGAATTTGTCAGAGACATCACCAACGATCCCGACGATGCCGCCATCACCAGCGCCATTATTGCCCTCGCTCACAGCTTAGAACTGAATGTCGTCGCCGAAGGCGTAGAGACCCAAGAACAGCTCAACTTCTTGGCGATGCAAGGTTGCGATCAAGTACAAGGTTTTTTACTGAGTAAACCCTTAAATGCCGAAGATTGTTTAACCTTACTCAAAAATCAATCTAAGCCACAGCCACTTTGATTTAAGGCATTATCGACAAAAACAGCCAATAAAAAAGGCTCCTAGGAGCCTTTAAACATCATCACAAATTCCTTACTTTGCTAAACGTTCAACACGCTTAACCCAGCCTTCAGGACCTTTAATATGGCCCTTTTGGATTTCGGTATACAGTTTATAGATGCGCTGAACATGCTCGCCCACTTCACCATTACCGACAGTGACAACATGGCCATCTTCAAAAATGTAGGAGCCCACAGCAGAAACCACGGCCGCCGTCCCAAAACCACCCGCCTCGATAATTTCACCAGATTCAATATCAGCGATAAATTTATCAAGCATGACAGTCTCTTGGCGCACTTCACAACCGAGCATCTCACCCAATTCCATAATGGATTGCGAGGTGATCGACTTCAAAATAGTATCTGTGAAGGTTGGAATAATCACAGTGCCATCTTTCAGAATGTGGAAATGGTTCATCGCGCCCGCTTCTTCAATCTGTTGATTGGTTGAATCGAGATATAGCACTTGCGATGCACCAAAGGCTGCCGCCGCTTTACCCGCACGCAACGAAGCCGCATAGTTACCCGCGGCTTTTGAGGCGCCAGTGCCACCCGATACTGCACGATGGAAAGTTTTGCTGATCAGTAAGCGTATACCTTTGTTCACGCCAGCCGCGTAATAAGCGCCACTTGGGCTTAACACAACACAGAAGGTATAACGCGAACTTGGGCTCACAGAGAGGCGGTCTTCGGTCGCAAAAATAAAAGGACGAATATACAGACACGCGCCTTCTTGCATCGGGAACCAGAGGCGATCGACATCGATCAACGCATTGATCGCATCCATCTGCATTTGTTCATCGATATTGGGAATACAGACGATATCGGCGGAGCGATTCATCCGCTCAGCATTCTTATTAATGCGGAAAGTATAAATCTCGCCATCTTCGTGCATAAAGGCTTTCGCGCCTTCGAAGATCGACTGGCCATAATGCAACGCCATTGCACCCGGTGCCATTTCAAATGGTCCATAAGGAACGATGCGCGGATCGCACCATTGTCCATCATGATAATCCATCAAAAACATATGATCGGTTCTGAGGCTACCAAAGCCCACATTCCCCTCGGGCTTGAATTGCTCAGTACGGCGCTCGGACGCAGGTTTTAAATTGTAAGTTATATTCATACTGCTTATTTCGCTCTGCTTAATAACTGTAATATTTAACTAATAAAAACAAGATGATGAACAAATTAACACTTGATTTATTTTCCCTTCAAAAACTACTGATGGCGACAAAGTGGCGACAGAGCTTTTTAATTGTGACTCGATAATATCGCGCTGGTTGGTTCGTCACAACATGCGTTTTTCATTTCAGTTTTTGATCGTCTTAAGTTGTTGATTATTCTTGCTTAGATCTTTTTCAATATTTCCTCATCATTCATAAAAACCCCACGGAATCCACGTAAAACCCTATTAAATCAATACTTAGATATTTTACACCATCACCAAACGCGCTGTATGGAACTGTAAAACAGTGAAATAAACCGCGATCATTTCAGATCTTCGATCCTTTAAAACCCCTAGGAATGGCGCTGGCTGCGCCTATGAACTGCAATAAACTAAAACTGAAAAAAAATTAACATACAAAGCCCGCAGGAGGGTGAGGAAGAGTGCGGATTTCGTGTCGTGGAATCTGTGTGGCGCTGGATTCCGTGGCGTAAATGGTCGGTGCTGGTGTTTGTGTGGCGATGATTTGATGACGTGGCCAACATAGTCGGCGGCGTCTTTACTCGATATAGATGCGAGTGGCTTTGCTGCAGATAACAAAAAGCCCTGCATTGCAAGGCTATGTGTCTGGTGTTGGCTTGATGCTTAGCTGGCTAGTAATGGGTTAATGGTTGTATGCAATTGGTTTGCGTGACTACTGCGTGCGCTCATGCTGCTGGTTAGGTCTGGCTTCTTGGTCGGCGTTGGGCCCACGTTAGACTTGTCATATAGATGAGTATGGTTTGCGCAATGATCCGCGAGTGATGAAACGCACTGCATGAGTTGGTCGAGTAATTCATAAATGTTGATGCTGTCTGTACCAACCCAATGCGTTGCAGCTTCAAATCGTTGCAACTCGAATGCTACCGAATGCCGTAACTTGCCGATCACTTCGATTAACTCGCCTGCGGTGGTGACGTGCATATTGCCGAGTGAGCCGAGCGATAAATCATCGGCGGCGAGCAGTTCGATTGCGCCGAGTGCTTCAATCAGTTTCTTTCCGCCAATGGTTTCGATTGAATGCTGTTTTACATCGATGACCGATGATCCAACTCTTGCCAGATACTCGTCAGCCTCGATAAGTTTCTGATACGCGATGTCGGCTTGATGCTGGTCAGTCGCGCGCGTTTGATTGCCTACTGTGTCGGTGCGCTCAAATACTTCGGCACGTTGCTGTTGCAATTGTTCGCCTGGCTCAATATCGGGTAGCGTCCAATCTGTGCCGAGCACGGTTCTGATAAATGGTTGGTCTGGTCTACCGTAGGCAAAACCCACCTCAACTAGCGTTCCGTCGACGGGGTATTGCATCAAACCTTGCTCAGTTCCGGCAAACATCACAGGCAACGGCATGGCTTTATAAACTGGCACATCAATGTCGCTCTCGCCGTTTTCGTCGAGCAGCTGCACATCAACCGCATAGCGCGGGCGAAATGGGTTATTGATATCGCCAGCGGTTGCACGGTCTGATATCGCCACCACTTTCGCAAACCTTGGCAGATGATAACCGCCTGCAATCTCAGGGAATGCGGCTTTAATCTGGCGCGCTAACTGCGAATTATCGGCGTTTTGTGCTAACCATGTGATATTCATCGTGTCGCCGATCAGCTCGACTTGATTCACTCGGTTGCTATTCACTAATGCACCTGGGCGCATGGCGGGCATTGCCAATAATGTCCAGCTGTTATTGGTTTGCGATTGGCTGACATCGCTAGGAATATCAACAGGCCTCGTTGCCCAGCGGCTATCCTGATAGCTACCCGCAAAGATTTGGCCGTCTTGCTGCTGATACCAAACCCCGTCAGGCACATTAAACGCACGAAATAGGTTTTTGAGTAACTGGTAGCCACTGCCCTGCGACGTAAAATTAGCAATGGGTTTATCGACATACTCGGCCGCTTCAGGGATAACAAAACTTAAGCCAGTATCATGCGCTAGCTGAGTGAGTACTTTTCGGTAAGTGGCATGCTGCATCGATAGCGGATAGCGCTCGGCTAAAATCCCCGCCAGCTCGCGCACCATCACCCGCGTTGTACCCGTTGCTGCTGGTGTTGACTTGCTCACATAGCCCGTAAAATAGCGCACTAATTGATTGTTATAACCAATATCTAGGCTAACTAGTTGGCCTTTGTTAATGTCACCTTTAGCGGTAATAATGCCGCGCCCGCCTGCTGACAATTCTAAAACAATATGGTGCGAAATCAGTTCGCGCACGTCAGTGCCAATGGTGAGGCGTTTGGTTAATTTCATGCTGGCGCGCCTATGCTGTTATCGATACCTTTTAACAGTTTCTCAAATGACGATAGCTCTACCTGTGGCGGTGCGTCGGTTATCGCGGCAGTTGGGATCACGCTGGCGGTTTGCTCGCTACTTTGTCCGGTATTGGCGGCGGCCTGAGGTTGGCGCTGTTCGGCCACTTCAGGAATACTCAAATATTCTCTTAGCTGAAAACTCACATTCCACGCCATCAATGTGGGGTGTTCTGGCGCCGAAATCGTGCCAAAAAACTTTACTTGGCGGATTTTAACCACACGGGCTAAATCTGAGCCAATCCGCATGATCACTCGATTACCTGCACCATCTTTGGCAACGGCCAATTCAAATAGGCGAGATAATTGCGCATCGTCAGTAAAGGGGATTAAGCCGGTGACTTTTAGCTCCTTGGCTTTGTCGCCCTGCTCGCTGCTGCCCGTTGCTGATGTCTGCCCCGACATATCTTGTTCAGCCAGTTGCATCGACAGCTCAATTTTACAGCTACGTAAGTTTATCAGTTCGCCATCAAGTGCGATTTGGCTCATGGCAATAGCTCCCGAATAAATAACAGCGGTTGCTCGCTGCAGATCACTAACGCCACACTGACCGGATTATTGATTGGCGCTGGCTGCGCCTTGAGTGCAGCGGCCAATTGAGTGGCATTGCCTGCATAGTCAAAGCGCCAAATGTTAGCCGCAACCTGCTTTATCTCCGTCAGCGCGGTGTTTAATTCGTTTAACATCGCCGTTCGCTTGGCGGCTAACGCACTCAGTTTGGCAAGGGGTGGCGTACGGTCATCACTTAATGATTCCAATTGCGCCAGCTGCTGGCCCATTAAGCTGGCAGCGCTGCGTAATGGCTGATAATTCAAGGCTTGCGCTTGTTTCCAGCGCGGCGCGATAGCGGGGATCATCTGCTGCATTTTATCATCGGTTAAAGTCAGCATTTTTTTCAGTTGGCGTTGATACGCTAATAGCGATGGCAAGGCTAATAAGCTGCAAATGGGTGTTAACTGGCTAAGCAGCTGCGCTGGTGAGGGTGCGCTCAATAACAACACTAAGGCGTGGGTCTGCGTCACGGGTAAATGGCGATCGGCGTGGTCAGTGAGTTTTTTCGCTATCGCATCAATCGCCGCTTGTCCCGACAAATTGCCCTCATTACCCAAACCAAACACGCTCGGGGTCACTGTGAGGATATTGCCCATCACAGTCAGATCATTAAGCGCCGTACGTAGGCTTAATAATGCCTGCGCATCATCGCTTAAATCGTGGCGGCTGTAGCTGACGTTATCCACGTTCGCGGCGACTCTGGCAACGGCTTGCGCCATAGCAGAACCGACTTGGTTTAATACCGAGTCGGCCGCGTTACTGATATTGCTAGCTGATGGCGGCCAACTGGCGCTAGTGTTAACCCATGCCATTAAATAGTCTGCCTGAGCACATCGAGTTTAATCGGTGCCACGGTAAAGGTATTTGGCGGCAAATCGATATTGGCCTCAATGTCGCTATAGCTGTATTGCCCCGATGTGGGAAAATTGAGCACGGCCTCAAACTCACCATTAACCACAGTCACAGGGAATAAGATCAGGCGGCCATCGTCACGACGAATCGGCATCGAAAATGTTCTATCGTTGACAGCAACATTACCTTTAACAATGATATTTGTTAGCTCACTGCATGTAATGTGAGTAAAGTCGCTGCTGCTCATTAGTGCACCTGTCACTGATGATATTGATATCTCAATAGGCGCTGGCTGTTCAAATGACTGCCCGAATCGAATTGCAGAGTGCGTTTCTATTTCAGTAGTATTACCAGCACTGTTTATGTGGATTTCAATTCTGACCTCTTCGTACTTAATTTTATTATCAGTAGGTCGTTCAATTAATTCTCTTATCCGCTGATTCTCGTCATTCAGCAGAAATAGTCTATTTATGATGTTCATTGGCTAATCCATATTTTCAACTGAAACTTGTGAATAACGTGCAGAAAACTCAATGTAGCTAGTTTCGCTTCGTGCTCTATATATCAATATTTTAAAAGATTGTTTGCAATATTGAGGGGTGTCTGGCGTTTTGAAAGCGGTCATATAATCGCTATATCCTGTGCCAATCACTGCAATATCTCTCCCCTGCAGTCCGCTATGAGTGATGGATTCCACTCCGTCGATGACATATTTAATAAAGTTTCCAACATTAAACATATATGCGACATTTTCGATAACGTGCTTGCCTGTCAATGATAAAACCTCTGCCCATTCATTAGCGGGTAAGATGCTTGGATAGTCATTCTTATCAAACTGTTGCACCACGCTAACTTGATTCAGCCTCTTTAAATATTTTCCGCCGCCGATTAATTGACTTAAGTCCATTAAAAACCCCCTGCATATCTAAGTTGATTTGGCGCGACACACTCAAAAATTAACGTGCCTGTTTTGCCTGCTGGCAACCAGTGATTTAACTCGCTTACCCCATTGGGCACGGCGATATTGACGGTGCCAACAATGTCGATGCGGCCGAGCTTAGCGAGCTTTTGCACTTCAATAACATCACCCGCGACTAGCGTAGCGGCGTCGAGTGTGACGGTTGCCGATTGCCCTTGGTCAAAGACCACGGTTTCACGTTGCGCAATACCGCTACAGACATGGTTAACCGGATTATGGGCGAACTTGTTAAATGTGCGGTTTTTAATGGCGTCTAACTCGCCGCCGATATCAAACATCCAACTCTCAGCCGACACCACAACAGGCGTTGCGTTAGCAATGCCAAGGTGTTCTATCACCATGTTGCGGGTGAGCACGTTACCCGCTGATGCCCCTTGCGTTTTAATTTTTTGCGTTAATGGCACATAGGCAAACATCACTAACTGGTCACCGGCTACGGGGTCGGTATAGACCAGCCCTATCCAGTTAAACGAAAAATCCCCCACGTCTGTCAGCATCATTTGGCTATAGGTCACACGGTTTTCATCTAATAGCCCCGCCTTAGTTGGCGCGCGGCTAAAGACAATATTGGCAAGCAGCGGCATAGGTTCGTCCACGGGTTCCGGTGCTGTGTGGTCTAGCCCTGGGATATTGGCAAACACAAATTTACTGATTGTTAGTTTTGGGCCATTGCCTACCGCAGCGGCGATCAGGTTTTGGCCTATGGTGGTTAAACGTGCCATTAATTGGCCCTCGCGGTTAATGTTTGATAGTCGTTATTGCACTCACTCGCGGCAAGAAACAGGCTAGTAGCTTTATTGGATACGTACTCATAACGGCGGCATGTGCGGCCGTAATCTTGGATTATCGTACCGAGCAAGGCGGCGCTGGCGACTTTGCTGTCGTCCAATTCAATCGAAATAATGTCCCAATCACGGTCGGTTTGGCGCTCAGCAATACTCAGTACAGGCACCCCAAGGCGGCCCATGATGTTAATAAATCCTTGGGTACTGCCTGCGTCTTTAGCATTGACAAAGGCATAGGCGACGCGCTTGCGGTATAGCCATAATGGTTCGTCACGAAAACGGGTTACATTGCGCTCCCATGCCAGCAAATTGAGCATTTCAACTGAGCACGTTAGCGGGTCATTTTGAGTCAGCAGCCATAAAAACCAGCCGCGCACACGTTGCCAAAACGATTGCATACCGTCGTTTAACATGGCGGGCTCTTGCGGCTGTTCTGGCGCGACGAGGGTTTTGCCATCCATCCACCACGGCAAGGTTAACGCGGGTAATTTAGGGCTAGTGTCGGTCATTGCGCTATCCCACGGTTGATGATGGTTAGGCTGTTAATGCGTGGCAATTCCAGCCCGTTAATTAGGTCAGCATTGGCCCAGCGCACGCTTTTCAGCGTGGCTAAATCGGCATGCAATTCGCTGCTTAATACCGAAAACGCAAACACGCTCTGCGGTGCGGTGCGGCTGATATTGGGGTATAAATTTGACTGCCTAAATGCCGCGCGGATACGCGACTCCATAGCTGTTGCTAATAGGGCGATATCCTCAGCGCTTAAGTTAGCCGAGTGCCAATATTCAAGGCTGAGGTCAGTAGGTGCAGGGGCTATCGCTTGCGCGCGCAGGTCGTCACCGTGGCCGTGATAGCCTTGGGTGTTAATGTAATCGTTAATCTCATCAATGAGGCTTTGCGGGGTTTCGCCCACATCAACCATCACATGGCAGTTTGCCGTGCCCGGGCCCCGCGGGGCGTTATGTTCAAAATACAGTAGATCACTGCGAATACCCGCGAACGTGGAGATGGCCGCGCGGTAAACCGCATCAATGTGATAATTGCCCACGGCGGCAAACTGGTCGCGAATACGTAACGCTAGCTCTTCGTCTTTTTCTTTGTCAGCGCCTGCGCGCGTTATCCAGTTGCCCACATTACGCGCGGATTCGATACCCGCTGGCGCACTGGGCAACACGTAGTAATAACCGGCTGCTAAGTTGTGCCCTGCGCCTGCGGTTTCGGCCTCGCATAAAATGGCGGCCGACAATACCCCCGAGGGGATCAGAGTATCAGCCAGTACAATCACTTTATAGATAGCGCCCAAGGTGTTATCGGTTTGCACTATCGTGCCCGCTTGGACGATGATATCGGCGTTAATGTCGTTTTTAAAAAAGGTGATGTTACCTTGGTTTTTTACCGCCGCTTTGGGCTCTAGGCCGACGTCCCACGCTTTTAAGGCTAAAAACTTTTCGGTAGCGGTGGCGGCAAACATGGCGGGTAAAACATGGTTTGCTAACAGGGTTTTAATCAGCCATAGCACAGGAGTAACAACGCACGCCGCAAACAGTTTCCAAAATGGACTCATGGCACTGTTGTTAGAAATGATCGAGTTAGCCGCGACCACATCGTCCTCAAGCAGTTTTATCACTGCATCGCTCGTCATCGGCACGCCTTGGTCGGCTAATATTTTTTCAAAATTAACGGTTGGACGCGGCATAGCTGACCTCGGTGTTGATGTTGCCAAATTCGTAGGTAGTGGCGTTAATTGTGATCTGGGTTTTATCGCGGGTATCGAGGGTGATTGAACCTGGCACTAAGCGGGTGTCGGTTTCGATTAACAGCTCGATTTCTGTATAAACATCGTTGCGCAAGGTATTGCTGCGCTGTGCCAGTAATTTAGTGACTAGCCCTGACTCCATTAGCATGTGTTTAACGTCCTGTGCAATGCTGGCGCGGGTGTTGGTTAGCTTTGGTTGTGCACCAACGTCGATGGTCATGCCGCCGCCAACAATGAGCAAGTCGCTGTATTTTTCGAGTGTCATGCGGTCATTAGCTCCTGTTGATCAGCGATTTCAGCAAGGCTAAAGTTTTTCGGCGGGTTGTGGATCACTACATCGCCAAAGCTCATGGTTTTGCCTGTGTTTGCCGTTTTGCTGGCCGTTCTGTTGGCCTGTGCGCTGGCGGCAATTTGCTGATTAAATTTAGGTGACATCATATTCGCCAACGCTGGGCTGGATGTGGGTTCAATATTCAGTTGCTGAGTTAATGGCGATGGCGTGTAAGGCGCTGGTATAGTGCGCTGCACATCAATTTGCTGTTTTACGGCGTCAGGGATAAAGGGCGCTGGCGCAAATGCGTTGGCGTTGGTGTTGCCTGCAGCATAGACATAATTTACCGCATCATTGGCGGCATGCTGTTGCATCCAGCTGGGCACCGCTTGCTGATTATGCTGGCTGATCACATCGGGGATTTGCGCGGCATTGACTTGCTCAACAACAGGATTTACTGCGATATCGATGCCCGGCAACATATTGAGGTTATCGACAATCCAGCCCCATGCGTCGCTAAAACTGGCTTTAATACTGATCCACAGTTGGCTGAAAAACTCGCCGACACTGCTGGCGCCCGAGATCAACCCTTGCACCCATTCCATGCTGCTCAATGCGCTAATCACATTGGCCCAGCCATCCGTCACGTAGTTAAAGGCGAATGAAAAGCCGCTAGAAATCGTGTTCACTAACCAACCGATAAGTGTGGCAAGGCCGCCAACGGCATAGGCGATGGCACCAAAAACCGCCCCCGCAACTGCGCCAACAACTTTAAGCGCAAACACCAACAAATCGAGCAGGAATCCGGCAACGGGTTTTAATACTGTCCAGACGATTTTTAGGTAGTCGAACCAAGATGAAAATGCGCTAACGGCGACAGAGCCGAGGATTTTTAATACATCGGCTATCGCATCCACAGCGAACAGGATTGGCTCACCCCATGCGGTGCCCGCTAGCATGGCGCGCAGGTCGTCAAAGTAGTAAATCGCCAGTCCGACGACGGCAATAAGCGCCGCTACGCCTGCAACGATTAGGCTGATTGGGTTGGCTGTCATAGCTAAATTCAATGCCCACTGCGCGGCAGCGGCTATTTTGCTGGTTCGTGCCATCCGTTTTAGAAAATATGGCATTAGTGCCATTTGGCGCGACAACCGGCTAAGATCAAGCGTTAATATTTTATACACACCACTGGTGATCATTCCGACAATGTTCCATGTGGTCATCGCCATTTTGCCCGCGCCCATCATTACCGTGAACAGGCCGCCAGCGGCTGTCAATGCACCAAAGCCAATCACGACATAACCCAGTTGGCGCGTGATATTGGGGAACATATCAGTGAACCACAATACCTTAGTGCCCATGTCGGCAATCTTGCCAACAAAGCTATTAAACGCGGGTAAGATGGCGCTACCGAAGGCGGCGCGGATCACGTACCAACTTTGGGCAAGGCGTTCGCTTTGGACTGTCATGGCTTTGGCCATATCTATGGCTGGGTCTAAACCGTTGACGCTTTTAAATCCTTGTATGGTGCTTTTAAGTCCGTCTAAGTTTTTCATCATATTGATGATCATTAGCGAGCCATCACCTAAGCCAGCATCGTCAAGAAATGTCCTTGCTTGAATACCCGACATGCCTTTCATCATGGGTTTTAATTTTTCAATTACATCAATCATTGGCAGCAAATTGCCTTTGCTGTCAGTGAGTTTTACACCTAATTTTTCTTGCGCCCCTGCTACACCTTCTAAAAAGTTTGTGTATTGGGTTACCGCGTCGCCTTGCCCCATAGACTTATTAAGCGTTGCTAACACGGCAAATTGTTCTTCAAGTGCAACGCCTAGCGTTGAAGGTAATGAGTGCATGCCGTCAATCATGCCCTCTAGATCACTCATTCCTGTGCCAAGTGTCTTTTTAGCGTATGCCGTCATGCCTGCAATTTGGGCAATAAATTTATCCTGCCCCATGGCATTGGCTTGGCCGCCATAGTTGCCATAGAGGGTTTTAAAATATTTGCTGGTAGTGTCAGCGTCTGACTTCATTGCCATAGCTAAAACGGCAGAACTGTTAGTCGCCGATGCCAATACATGGTCTGGCATTTCGCCTAATACACCGCGTAACTTTTCGGCATGGTTAATCACATCAACGCTGGATTTACCAAACTGCAAAGAGAAATCCATTGCAGTTTTAGTAATTTGTTTGAGTGCAGAGTCAGCAACGCCAACACCTTTAGCTTCGCCTAGCGCTCTATCTATTTCTAACGCAGGTTGCAAGGCTTGGTATAAACCATAACCGCTGGCCGCGATGCCACCGATACCTGACGCCATTTGCATGGTTCCGGCTTGGTAGTTGGACGCTAGACCGCTTAATCCTTGGCTGATTTTGGCAATCGGCTTGGTGATTTGGTCTATCAACCCAACGGTGAACATTAGCGGTTGCGGTGAGCTCATATTTTGCCTTATTTGCCGCTAAAGGCGCGGTTTACGCCGTTGGCGGTAATCACTTCTAATGATTCAAAATGGTTTTTTTGTAGCCACACTGCGCGGGCGAGTGATTCCTCGCTGTCGTCTTCGTTCGGTAGCCAATGCCTGCGCAGTGTTAACATCTGCCCGAGTTGGTTGCGGTCCAGTGCCTCAACCAGCTCGGTTATTTTTTTACGGCAATTTCCAGCACTGGCGAGAACTCGGCTTTAAGTTCGCCAGAGATTTGCAGCTCTGCACCTGGTGCGCCATCTAACAAGGTTTTAAAGTCGTCTTTTTGCTTGCTGTCGATGGCCCGCATCGCAAAGTTGTATGATGCGGCGGTGATTGACGAACCGCGCGCGACAGCATCCATATAATCACCGTGATCTTGTGCGGTGACATTGAATGAAAAATCGGTTCCGGCGATGGTTAAAATGATGGTCTTTTTCATGCTGCATTTTCCTTTTGTTTAGTCATAGTTGTATCAATAAGTGGGTTGTTACTGGGCAGTGCGCCCAGCTGAGCTTGTAGCAAAATTTTTTCTCTATGATCACGCCGTGCTTGGTAAAACCAGTTAATCGCAAACGTCAGCATGGCTAAAAATATGCCCATTAAAATGGCAATGTCATTCAGTGTTAATGCGCCGCCGATAGTGCTGATTAACGACGACAAATAGCTCGCTAGCGTGAATGATTTTTGGGCACTTAACTCGCTAAAATTATTTACTGCGTTGCTCATTGCTGTGTTCCTCTATCCATTTATGCAGGGCGTCCCAATCAACGTTGCATCTAGCAATTTCGGCGATCAGTGCTTGCGCGTAGTGGTATAACTCTTTGTTTGTCTTGCCGCTGTAATCTGGCACTTGGCAATAGCTCAGCAGCTCGCTTGGTGGTGTGACATATTGCGTCGTGCTGACGGTGACGGTTCGCACAATCGGCGGCGCGCTTGAGCAACTGATTAAGCTCATTAGGCACACTGCCATTAGCCCATTGTTTAATGGCTTCATCGGTTGAGTCCTCAATTACTGCGTTCGCTTTCGCCGTTGCGTCTTGCAATACGGTTGCAACCTTATTACGCCCCAGCTCGCGAACCGTGAGCGTTTCAGCGGTGAGCTTTGCATCAAGTCGTAACTGTTCCTTTTCAATCTCGGCCGCCTTAAGTGTTGCGGTAGCGTTGTCTAAGTCGGTTTGCAGCAGTGTTTTAGCCGCAACTGCATTAGCTAAGTTGGCGTTCGCCGTCGATAACTGGCCTGCCGTAATGGCCCACATGGCACCGCTAGCGATCACCACAATGGTTAGCAAGGCAATCGCAACTAGCGCAACGTTGTCTTTAATGGTTTGAAACATGCTGCAATTCCTTTAAACACAATTGCCGCTCAGTTTCACGGCGGTTAACAAGCCCTTGTAGTTTCTTGCCTTTGGCATAAACCCAGCGACTTAGCTCATTGCACGCGCCAATACGGTCGCCATGCAGTAACTTTTTTCGCAGTGTTGAATCACTAAAGTTCTGTGCGCCAACGTTGTACATAAAACTGAGGTAAGCCGCGCGTTCGCTATCCGTCAGCGGCACACGCACTTGATTCGTTAATTGGCGGTCAAATACGTCCAAATCCTCGGCTAACATCGCCAGACATTCTTGCTCGCTAAAGCGCTGCCCTAGTTCGAATTCAGGCCCCGTCTGACCGAAGCAGGCCGTTACAATTCCAACAGGATCAACGTACGTCCCGAGCACTAGCCCCTCTTGCTGAGCGACGAGTACGCCGCCAGTGAGTAATGCACCAGATAATCCCATGGCTAATAACGACTGCTTGAATTTGCTCATGTCATTTCTCACTTAGGCTTTGGCACTCAGTGCACAGTTGCACGCCTTTGATGGCTTGGCGGCGGCCTTCTGGTATGTCGTTGCCACACTCGGCGCAGTCCGTTGCGCTTTGTGGTACTGGCTTGGCGGCTTGCGCTTTGCGGTGCTGCTCGAAACGTTGCTCGGCGCGTAGCTGCTCACGGGTGACTAAATCCACTGCATCCATTCGTTATTGCGCCTTTACTGCTTAATGTTTTCGATTTCTTCAGGGCGCAGGTATGGCACGCCATCGATATGGATAAAGTCCGGGCTAGTCACATCAAATGGCAGTTTGATCAGTTGCGCTTGGCCGCCTTTTTTGTCGATGTCGAGTAAGTCACTTAGCTTGAAGCGACAGCCGAACGCTTCGACTTTCATTTCGTCTTTCGCTGTCTTGGCATAAAACATGTTGTCAAACGTCGGCATGGCGCGCCATGAACCCGCCTTTTTTGCTTCGGCAGATATCAATTCAAACTGGCTAACACTGAGTACTAGCTCACCGCTGGCTGCGACGTCACCGTCTGCCCAACCATCCGGTACGCCTCCTGTTAGGACTACGGCGCTGTTGTCGGTGATGGTTAAGGTACAGGTGTCAACTTGGATCATGGTGTCGCCCACGGTGACGTTGTAATTCATTCCAGAAACTCGAGACATGGTGGCGACTCCTTAAATGCTGTTTAGGTCTAATAAGATGTTGACGGTGATTTCTTTGGGGCTGTTGTACGGACGGACGATCATGTAAATGGTTACCGCCTTGTTACTGGTCCATACAATGGTGATGTCGCCGTCGCGGGGCGGCTGAATTTCACCTGGGAACTGCGTACCTAAAATGGTGGTGCTTTTGCTCATGTTGCGCAGCGGCTTCATAAAGTAGCTTTTGTTTAGCTCAATACTGGCTGGCGTGGAGTTAAGCGCGCGGTTACCAATGCGGCGAATGGCGAGGATGCGCACTTCGCGGCTGGCTTTGTGCACTGGGCGTAAGTGCTCAATGTATTGATAATCCCCGCCTGCGGCGTCGAGCGTTGTTCCGTCTCCCCAGTAGATGCCCTCTAAGTCTGGATACCACTGCGGCACGCTAAAGCGCGCATTGGCTAATGTTTCGAGCGTGTCTAGCGTGAGCGGTTTTTCGGCGCTATCAATCGGTGCAACGCCTAGGCCGAGTACAGAACCTGTGGCGACACGCATCGGGCTGTCGGCAATACTGACGGCACGATTGCATAGGCGGCCAGCGAGTACACCGACGTTGTTGCCATGTAACTGCGGTACGGGGATGACTAAGTGCGCGGCAATACCTGCTTGCAGTGTCACCATTGCGGTTTCGTACTGCGGCCACGTTTGAGTGGCAACATCGATACCCGCAACGGCGACTAAGCCTGATACAAAGCGGCCGTGGCTGGCTTGTAGGCTGGCTAAGTAATCGTGCTTGGCGCTTAAGTTGGCGGCGCTGATTGTGACGTCACAGAACACCACCATTTCAAAGCTTTGCACTTCGTTGGCGGCGGTGATGGCGTCGAATAGGTTTTCATCGGCGGCGAGTGGATACACGGCAGCTGTCCAGTTTTGTCCGGCATTAAGCTGGGCGGCGATCAACTGTTTACGCAAGGCGCTATCGGCAAAGTTCGCCTCGATATCGGTTTGCGCGCCGATGCTAAATAGCTGGCTTTCTTCATCGGCATGACCGGCTAGACCAATGAAAAGGAAGTGGCGTTCGATGGCGTTAATGTCACCTTGGCCTTGATTGAGATTGTTAACTTGCGCTTTACCTAGTGCCATTTTTAGCCCCTTTTCTGACGTTCTTTTTCAATGATGTTCAACAGTTGGTCTTGAATTCTTGCGGTTTTACTGCCCAAATGCCCCCTTGGTGATACGTTGACCTCCCAAGTTCTAGGCGCATCCCTTTTATCTCTCATTAGTCTCAGGATTAATCCCGCTTGACCCATTTTCATCCGCGCCATAATTTCGTTAATGGTGGCTCTACGATAATTTTTTCCTTTCGCTCGTCGGATTTTATAACCTTCATTTGCCAACGCTTTCGCCTGCCTTTTAGTACATGGATCGTCGTAAGATAATGGCCCGTCTTTTTTTGCCATTTTGGCAGCGGTCATGGTTTCAGAGCCGCCAAATTGTTGGAACGCAGCTATCTTGCCCGTTAATGTATTCTTGTGTTTAAGCTCAAGACGATTGGCGCTATAAACATATGGCTCTAATGTTTTCCCCAATTTGCGCAGCATCTTCACTCGGCTTTTACTTGCTCGCGCTTCGAATTTAGTACCTTCAACTGTGGTTTGTTGCCTGATGCGTTTTCTCGTTTCTGCGCGTTCCCAAGTGCCGAGTTTTTTCAATACTCTGATACGTTTTTTGGCAGGTAATGAGGCAAGCATTACTTGATTTTGAATGTTAAGTGCTTGCTGTTTGTTTGGCTTAATCGTCAGGCTCATAGCGCGCCCTCTGGCCGAGTTTGCAGATCAACACTTTCGGCATAGTCCACTGGCACTAGCGACACGCGAAAACGCTCACCGTTAAATAACACGGGGCCGTTGGCGTCGGGGATTAAGTCGATGTCGTCGATCAGTTCCAGCTCTATCAACACCATGGCGTGGTCTTTACTCACGACATCAATATCAAGTTCAGGATCCGCTAAGCCGTATTCATCACGCGGCCAGCCGCTATCGATTAAAAAAGCCGGTAGCATGGCGAGCAGGTTATAGGCGTTAAATTTGCGGTGCGGGAATTGCTCAATCGCGATCACTGCGTTGTGCTTCCACTTGGCGACTTGATAGCCGCCTTGGCCTAAGTCTTCGCTGCTTAAGATCAGCGTGCCGCGCTCTTGCCATGCGTCGATATTGCTGGCTTTAACGTATGGCGTCAGACTCGCGAGTAAAAATGCGGTGACTTGCTGTAGTTGGCTGACGGTTTGGCTCATAGAGAGTGCACTCCGGCACGGCCAAGGCCGAGCAATAAACGCACGGCGCGGTTAGATTGCGCGAGGATGGCATCTTGCTGCTGGGTATCTTGGGCTTTGTTGTTACCCGCATCCTTTTGGTCTACGGCAGAAAAATAACCCAGCAAATCGGCATGGGAACGGGCATAAACTGCGCCGCGGTAAATGCTAATTTGCTGCGCACTAAAATTAGGCGCTAGGCTAGCGCCTAGGGTAAAGGGTGCGTCCTTGCTGCTTGCCTGCTGCTCTTGATTGCTCGTTAAGTAGTTAATAAGTTGCTGCTGGATTTCGGCCACGCTGCGGTTGAGTGAGTCTTCGATGGCTTTTTCTGAAAAAAACTCAGGGATGCGGCGCAGTTCGCGAAATTCGCCTGTCGATAATTCGGGCCAGCCGCTAGCCGCATCGATAACGATGCTTGGCTCTACTGGTGCTTGAAATCCGAATCCGCTCATTGCTTTGCCTTCTTACTCATCAATCATAAATTGGGTTCAGTGCGGTTAACGTCGACGTGGTTTTTAACAGTCACCCGTTAAACACTCGGTTAGCGCACTGGAGGGTTGGGAGTCGTTCCCGTGCGGCTTATTGGTCTTGAACTATGCCTTGGCTGGCAAAGTCTTCTAACGCCCTAAGTCGCATCGCTATCTTGTTACGTACCGTTTTTACCTGAGCATGCTTGTGCAAACTAGCTGCCTTTTCGAGCAGGCGATCCGCTTGAGTAAGCCGCTCCACATCACCGATATGGCTTGGGGTAATGTCCCCGTTTGCTGCACGTAGTAATGCCAGCCCCGCGAATTTGTAGAACTTTGCGGTAACAGGTTCCGGCAGTTTCCAATCGTTAATAACGCGCTTAAACACAGTGCCGAAATACGGCTCAATGCTGCTTCCGTTTTCCGCTTGAGCTTCTGCCCAATCGAATACAGTGTCGGCAATAAAGCCCGGCCATTTGCGGCGAATGATTGGCGGCATTGGTTGCCCGAGTTCAATCGCTTTAAAGGCGTATTCGAGGCCACGACTAAGATCCACCACGTCAAACAGCCACACAGCGCAGTAAGCAAAAATAGGGTTATCGCTAATTCCATCATTTGGTTTTCTCGCTTTCTCGGTTAAATACTCTTCGACGATGGGTAGCCATTTAGGCAGTAGTACGTCACGTTTGTGGGCGATTTTGTCGGCCCGTCGTTCAAAGGCTTTGAGCCGCTTGAGGTCTGCATCTAACTCGATGAGCTGTAAATGCAGACTCGGCGCGTGCTCGGCGTTGCCTGTTAACCTGACTTTTTCGAGCTGCTTTTGGGCGCTGCGGCTTTCGCGCCACGCGAGGATTCTTGCGCCGCCGACGGCTTTTTTAGCTCTGCGTGCACTTCTTTCAGTTCGGCAACTACTTGGCCGAGATCGTCGGTGGTGTAGGCAAGCGAACTGGCGCTATCGTCTACAGCGCCAGCGGCGTTTTCTAAGTTGGTGGCGGCGGATTGGAGATCACCAGCTGCGCTGCTTACCTTGTCGGCTGATTCGCTGACTTTATCGGCGGCATCAATGGCGGTTTCGGCAGCGTCACTCACAGTGACGGCGCTGTCTTCGAGTTCTGCAGCGTGATCGATGATGCTGGCGATGTTGCCTTGGTCATCAGTGGTGACGGTGGCAATGGCGGTTTTGTCTGATTCGTCAGCGAGGTCAAATTGCCGATTCATTTTTTCAAAGAATTTCTCTTTTTCTTCTGCGGCATTACGGCCTTGCTCAATGGCGCTATCAACATCACAGCCGAGTAGATATGCAAGTAAGTGCAGCGCTTCGTTTTCTGGCGCTGGCGTGGCTGTTGTTTCCGTAGCGGTTGGTTTTTGCTGCGTTCTTTCTGCTTCACGGCGCTTTCTAAAATTGGCGATGGCACTCATGTCATTTCTCGCTTTGGTGTTCGGTGGAGTTGATAGCTAGGCACTGATTAGGTGCCTAGGCTGGTTTACTTAGCTTGTGTTACTGATCGATGGCCTAAGGTGCTGGCGCTGGGCCAATGTTCATCGCGGCTTCATCTACTGCGCCGTATGCCAAATACTCATCAACGGCATAACCTTCCATGCGCCAGTATTTGTCTTCCCAGCGTTTACGGTCTTCGACGTTCTCTGACTTGCGTGAACGGGTGCCCTTTTGCGTGTAGCAATGCAGGTTAGAAAGGAAGGTGACAACAAGGCGTTTACCTGGGAAGAACGGCGGCGTATAGGCGCGTAAGCCACCGATGGATTTATCCATCATTTGCGCGGCAACACGTTCGCTTGGTTTGTCTGCTTGGTTCATCAGCTTGATTTGTGCAGCAGCAATTAAATCGCTACCGACTAACACCACTAAGCGCGGGTCGTTACGGAACTCTTCAGGGACTAGGGTCAGTTTGATTTCGGTGACGATGGCGTCGAGGGTTTTATACTCGCCGTCTTTTAGCTCGCCCGTTGCATCAGGGTTAAAGTAAATGGCATCGGTCATGATTTGATCCGGTGCTTTTTCTTTTACTAATTGGTGCCAGCCTTTGTTCACATCTTGGCCTAGCGGGTTAGTGGTTGGATTTGTATTAACCGCCACCGATGTACCGTTAAAGCCGACACGCAGAATATCCAGTGCAAAACGCAATGTGGCATTTTCGCTCATCAACTGCATAAACTGGCGTTCGCTGCCTGCGTTGGCCCATACCGCTAATGTGGCCCATGGCACATAGGCACAAGAGTCGGTTTCGACGAGTTCATAGGTATTACCGTCAACGTCTTGACCTGTGGTAAAGCGTCCGTCTGACTTACGACCTGTGGCAATGCCATTGTTACCTACGCTGACGACTTGGCCTTTAATTTGGTCAACGTCCATCATGGTGATCAGTTTTAAAAACTCGACTGACTCTAGGATGGCGGCGCGGAGTTTGGTTTCCATTGGACCAGTGACGCTAAATTGTTTACTCACGTCTGGCGTTTGATAACCGGTTGCCATGTTGCTGCTGTATGCCAGCAAACAGGCTATTGCAAGTGGTGTTAAGTTCATGCTGTGTTCTCGCTGCTAATGTTTAACGAATTGGTTAATCTGCTTTTTTGCAGCGATTAAACCACTGTAAAGTTGTCGCCTTTACCTGCTGGATTTGGCTCTTGGTTCGGAGCTTCGGCGCTTAATGCGTTGAACTTGGTTTCCATTGCACCCAGCTTTTCGCTAAAGCCTGTGAACATAGTTTCCAGTTTGCTGAACTGCTCGGCGGTGATACCTGTGGCGGCTTTATCGTCGACTTTCTTGTCGGCGTCCGATTCGACTTTTACGTCGTCTTTTTTGTCGGCTTCTGGCTTTTTACCAAAGGTTTCAACTTTGGTTTCCAGTTCAGTTAGCTTGGTGCCAAAGGTGTCGAATTTGCCCATTAAGGCGTCGAATTGCTCTTTGTTCATCGGTTCTTCCTCGGTGTCGGTTGCCGCTGCCTTTGTCGGTTCGGGCGTGGTGTGTTTTTTAAATAAGTCGAGCAGTGCGGCAACAAAGCCTTTTTCCGTGGCTGAGTATTTTTCTGGGTTTTGCTGAGTGGTGTCTTTGATAAAGTCAGAGCTGAGCAGCTCTTCTAATTGGCTGACTTCGTAGTCGTGTTGGGTTTCACCCACGGAGAATTTAAGGCGAGTGGTGCCTGTAGAGGCTGGCGAGTCAGTAACGGCAATACCTTGCAGATAGGCTTTACCTGTGCCTTTGTAGTCGATATTTGGTTCGATTGACATAAACAGCTTTTGGCCGTCTTTGTTGGCTTCTAGCAAGTAGTCGTTAGCGGTTAACTTGACGTATAAGCGCAGCTTGCCACCTGTGGTTGATGCTTTTACTTCGTCAACTGTGCCCCAGTTTTTACCTTCGAACGGCCCCCAGTTTGAGCGGAAGTGCTCAGGCCAAATCATGGCGGTGTATTCATCGGTTGAATACTGGGCGGCCATGTCTTCAATCCACTGTTTAGTAATAGTGCGACCGTCGACGGTAGCGCCTTCGGTTGCTGCGATTACCCAGCCAGTTTGTTTGCTCATGTTTTTGCCTGCCCATTTGCTAAAAAATTACCTGTAAGGACTACAGCTTAAGGCGTTTGCAATGGGCAATCACTGGGCAAACTTCGGCGTAATTCCGATTTTTGCTAAATCGGAATTGATAGGAAAATTAGTCAGTTAATACGGCTCAGCAAACCAATACACTGGCGCTATGTATTCGTTAACGATGGCGTTTGACCGCATTTATGGCCTATTCACCCGAGATCCGCGAGGCAGCAAAACGGCTGTATTTAAAGCGTTGGACGCCCGACGAGATCCGCCTCGATTTAGACCTGCCTAATACCCGCATAATTTATTTTTGGGCGGCGAAATACGGTTGGAGTGATTTGCTGCGCGAGGAAGAAGTCGACGAGGCGATTGCGCGCCGCATTGTGCTGTTGACTGATATTGCGGATAAAAGCGGTAATCAGATAAAAGAGTTAGACATGCTGATTAACCAGCATGTGCGACTTAAAAAACAGCGGGTAGATGCTGAGCGTAAGTTATCATCTGATGATAACCAAGGCTCTGGTGAGCGCCAATCCGGCGCTAAGTCAGGCGCTCATGCAAGTAAGTCGGGAGCTGATAACGGTAAAGCGCCGCGCAATGGCCGCAAGCCTAAAAACGATATTAGCGATTTAACGCCTGAGGATTTCGAACCTTGGGTTGATAGCTTGTTTGATTATCAAAAGCTAATGCGGGCGGTGAAGAATGATCCCACTAAGCCACGAACGCGCAACGTGCTTAAGTCGCGGCAGATTGGTTTTACCTATGGCTGTGCGGGTGAAGCGTTTGAAGATGCGGTACTGACTGGCGAAAACCAGATATTTATCTCAGCTACTCGAGCACAGGCTGAGGTGTTTCGTTCGTACATTATCAAGATCGTGCGTAACTTTTTTGAAATTGAGTTAACAGGTAATCCGATTGTATTAAGCAATGGTGCCGAACTGCACTTTTTAGCGACTAGCGCTAACTCTGCTCAATCCCGCTCTGGCAACGTTTATGTCGACGAATATTTCTGGATTAAAGACTTTAAAAAGGTGAGCGCAGTTGTTACCGCTTGTGCAACTCAAACCCGCTTTCATAAAACTTACTTTTCAACGCCCAGCGCTAAAAACCACCCTGCTTACCCGTTTTGGACTGGTGAAGATTGGAAGGGCGACAATAAAACTCGTGAATTTATTGAATTTCCCAAAGATGCTGAATTAAAAGACGGCGGCCGCGTTTGCCCCGATAAGCAATGGCGCTACATCATTGACGTTGAAACCGCTGTGGCTATGGGTTGCAACTTAATCGACCCTGCAGAGTTGCAAGAAGAATACAGCCCTGAGATTTATGCAAACCTGTATTTGTGTGTGTTCGTTGATGATAGCGCCTCGGTGTTCAAGTTCGATGCACTTTCTAAGCTGATGATTGAGGCGAGCAAATGGCAAGACTTTAAGCCCGGTGAAGCGCGGCCGTTTGGCAATCGTGAAGTGTGGCTTGGTTATGATCCGTCGCGTACTCGTGACAATGCCTGCTTAGTGGTTGTGGCTCCGCCGATTGGTGATAAAGAAAAGTTCCGCTGCCTTGAGCGGCATTACTGGCGCGGGCTCAATTTTCAGCATCATGTGAGCGAAATAGAAAAGGTGTTTAAGCGTTATAACGTGACCTATTTAGGCGTTGATACTACCGGTATTGGTGGCGGTGTTTGGGACACGATTCACGGACTGCACCCACGCGAGGCGGTGGCGATTCATTACAGCAATGAAAATAAAAATCGCCTGGTGATGAAGATGATCGATGTGGTGGAAGGTAACCGCCTGCAACTCGATCAAGATATGAAGGATTTACCTGCGGCGTTTATGGCAATTAAGCGCGGCATGAGTGGCAGCGGCAATATGATGACATTCAAAGCTGATCGCTCTGAAAAGGTCGGCCATGCCGACGGATTTTGGGCGTTAAGCCACGCCATTATCAATGAACCCCTTAACTATTTACATAAGAGAACATCATCATGGGCGATGCAACACTAACGGCCGCGAACGACGACACACTGACCACTGACGCTAACGGCCCCGCTAAAACGGTGGTGTTTAGCATGCCCGAAACCGTGATGCCGAACATGTGGCTGACGGATTATGATTCACTTTATTACAACGAAATGCACGGCTACTGGGAACCGCCAGTCGATAGGCAACTGCTGGCGAACTTGACCCGCCGTAATGCGCAACACGGCGGCATAGTGCAAAGTCGGGCGAATATGGCGACGGCGCGCTATATGGCTGGCGGCATGAGCACGCAGGAAATTGGCGCGGCTTTTTTAAACTGCATTCAGTTTGGCGATGTGGCGTTACTCAAGATCCGCAATGGCTTTGGGCAAGTGCTGCGCTTATTCCCGCTGCCCAGTTACCGGACCCGCGTTGCTGGCGACGGTGGCGCAGTGGTGCTTGAGCGGGAAAATACGGTTAAGACTTATAAAGCCAAAGACATTATTTGGGTGCGAGTGTATGACCCTGTGCAACAAGTGTATGGCTGCCCCGATTATTTAGGCGGCTTACAGTCGGCGCTATTGAATGAAGATTCAACCCTGTTCCGCCGCAAATATTATATTAACGGCGCGCACATGGGCTTTATCTTGTATTCCACTGACCCGAATTTAGATGCGGAAGTCGAGAAAGATATCAAAGAGAAAATCCAAGAATCTAAGGGCGTGGGTAATTTTAAGTCATTGTTTGTGAACATACCGAACGGTAAAGAGAAAGGGATTCAGATTATCCCCGTTGGCAATTTTGAATCGAAAGACGAGTTTTTTAACGTCAAGGCGGTATCGGCGCAAGATGTGTTTAACGCGCATCGGTTCCCCGCGGGTTTGGGCGGGATGATCCCGACGAACACGGCTGGCCTTGGAGACCCTACAAAGTATGATGAAGTGTATTTTAAGAGTGAAACCCGCACGCTGATCAACATGTTTGTGGATGCAGTGAATCGTGACCCCGAGATCGGCAGCAAGTTAAAACTGGTGTTTGATATGGCTACTAACTAAGTAATAAATTTATCGTTATCAATAAAAATAAAAAAACCGCCTTAAAGGCGGTTTTTATAATGTTAAGATTTAATAGCTACTTACTAGCCTATCATCAAGCTCGCTTTCTACTTCAACTTCAACTTGTTGACTCATAGACTCTCTAGCGATCATCTTCATTTCAGCTTCTACGAAGCGCTCTAAGACCCTACGGATAAGAGGTTGATAACCACCTAAACCATTACGTGTAGCCAAATCTTTTAAATCTTGGATTAAAGATTTTTGTAGCCGAATTGAGATCATTTGTAGGGCTAACATATCATCAACTTCTTTAGAGGTGATATCCGTAGCTATCTCTACAAATGCTTCATCACTACCGAGAACTCGGTTTTCCCAATTCTCTACTGTACTTTCAATTTTCATATTCATACCCTTAATCATGAAGAGTTACATCGGTGTATGGATTCATATTTCCTTGGAGAATCGATAATAAATTGCTAACTCTACCTCATTAGGTGGAAACACAGATTTGATGAATAAGTCTTCATCATCTTGTATATAACAAACCTTTAGCTTCAATCCTTTGTCTGTCTCAGAAATAAACCATTTTGTAGGCGGGTCAGTGCGGTTTTCTTCTCGATTATCGATTAAATCTGTATGAGTACGGTTAACGAAGCATTCATAAGCCTCGCTAATGTGTACACCATGCTTATGTAAGAGCTTATCTCTTACCGCCTTCGACATTTTTATCGCCAAATGAGACTCCTTCCTTAGCTTTGGCCGTGTAATATACAACTGCCATTTGCATTTGTATATACAAACTGTATATATGTTTGCTCTAAATAACAACTTTCAATAGTAAATATCTGTTTTACACTAGGTATTTTACTGTTTAAAAAAACAGTACTTTGCCTTACACTATGCACTGTTCATTAAGCAGACGATTGGGAGATCGGTATGCGGATTTTATGCCCTACGTGCCACAAGAAAGCGATTATCGGTAAAACTGACCGCTTAAGCGCTGCCCACGCTAATTTATATTGCTCGTGCACTGACCCCGAATGTGGTCACACATTTGTGACTAATGTGTCGTTTAGCCATACCTTGAACCCTTCCGCAAAAAATACTACCGAGTTGGCAATGGCGTTAGTGAAAGCGCTGTCCCCCGAACAGCGCAAAACTTTGCAACGCGAGTTAGCCTTCTAATCCATCCTGCTGATGGTGTGCAAGCACCTGCGCAATGATTAAGACAGCAAGATCTTTTTGCTTTTCGTTAGTTTGCACCGCGTACAAATCAACCAACATCTGCATTTGTTCTACCAAAATCATCTTTTCATTCATCGTTTTATTCTCATGTTAGGCACACTAACGTCTTTAGTGCCTTACCTATTTTCCACACATTTGATCGGTGCTCGTCTTTCGGAAAATCAAATTTCAAAACTCAAATTTTCATTGCAAATTTTTTTCCTATGCATTGGCTGGGTATAGGCTAGTGAATTTGTTATACGCATGACAATAGGGCTAAGAAGAGTAAAAAATTAACACATAAAAAATTCTCATCTGAATGTTAGTTTTGCATTTAAAAAATGTACTCAGCGATTTATCTTTTTATAAAAAATGAACACTATTTTTCAACTGTTAAAAAACATACTAAAAATCAATAGCATAAAAAAAATTATTTATCTTTCTAACTTTTTTTCTCAAAAAAAAAACGTAACTGTTTACGTAACTGAATGCGTAACTGTTTACGTAACTTATTGACTACTAAATAAGTTTTTATGATCAAAAAAAATGTCATGCGAATAATTACACCACTTTTTTAGTGTTGTTTTTATGCTTTGTTGTTATTCGATGCTGCGTACTTCATGGCAAGATCCGCTTTTTGGTTAAGCGTGGCGAGTGCTTCGCTAAAGTGCTGCTGTGTTACTCCGAAACGGGCATAGGCGCGCTTTGCTGGTAAACCGTCGACAAGGTGCGCCCGTAGCGCATCCTTTTTGGCTTGGCTGCTGATGCTGGTTAGCATTAGCAAGATGTCGAACTGCTGCGCGCTTTCGCAGCCTTGCACGAGTGTTTTCATGCACTTGCCCTCATGGTGTCGATAGCCAGATCAGCAAACGCGATGCTGTTATCAAGGTGAAGTTCTGCCAGCCTTGATACACAAATCAGACATGTGCCGTTGTAACCTGCAGCCCTTTGTGTTGCGGCGAAATAGGCTAATATCGTGTCGTGGTCTGCTTGAGTAAGATCATCTTTAGTCAGTTGCATCATGCCACCTGCTCTATGTTGATTGGTGTTTGATAGTTGGCGCTGACCAGTGCTGCGGCCAGCAATGGCGGTACTGAATTACCACAGCGTGCGACTTGTTTTGCTTTGCTGTATTTCTTGCCAGTGTGATCGACGGCGATGATGTAATCGCTTGGGAATGATTGCGCGGCAAACAGTTCGTGTGGCTCAAACATACGCAAGCCGATATCAATAATTTGATAAGCCTCACCGCGAACCATGACTAGGCCAAAGCAATCACCTGTTCTGATGGTGTGCAATGGTTGGTTGATGTCTTGGCCTATGCCTTGGCCGTAATACTTCATTAAAAATGCACGCACTTCGCCAATGTGGTTACCGCCTGCGGTGATGGTGTGCACTGGTTCATCTGTTGGGAAACCGATATTGGTACCGCGCATTTTAATCATGTGGCTGGTGACTAATGCAAAGTGCCCACCTTTCACCTGGGCGCAAATGGTTCTTAATGGTTCGTCTGCTGGCATGTTGCGTTGGCTGCTGGCATTCGCAAATTCGGTGATTAATGGCACTATCGTCGCTTCTTCTGGGGCGATAAATGGCTCATTTGCATCAATCACAAACTTTTGAATACCTTTAGCGATGCGTTGCATGGTTTTTTCTGCTAACGGCTTATCGCGGTTAAATATCGATTTGCATGGGATTGACCAGTCGATAATGTCTGCGGCGGTTTTCCATGGCTTAAGGGATTTTCCGTTAGCCGGCTGCTTTTTTGGGTTGCCATGTGTCGGCGTTGGAAAGCTAATGGCTTTGCCATCGTTACGCGCTACTAAAAAGAAACGTTTGCGAATTGTTGGGCAGCCATAATCACTGGCGATCAGTTCGCGCCACTCGACTTTATAGCCATGTTGGCGCAGTTGGCGCACAAAGCTGTTAAAGGTTTGCCCTTTGCGTTTTTGACATGGGCGCCCGTCGATTACTGGCCCCCATGTGACAAACTCTTCGACGTTTTCTAGCATGATGATGCGCGGCTTGACTAATGCCGCCCAGCGCATGGCTACCCATGCAAGGCCACGGATTTTCTTTTCTAATGGCTTGCCGCCTGCGGCTTTTGAAAAGTGCTTACAGTCAGGGCTAAACCATGCCAAACCCACTGGCCGACCTGCGCACACTTTAATCGGATCGATATCCCATACTGATTCGCAATAATGCATTGTTAGCGGGTGATTGGTTTTGTGCATGGCAATGGCGTCAGGATCATGGTTGATGGCGATATCCACTGGACGACCAATCGCCATTTCTATGCCTGTTGATGCGCCGCCACCGCCCGCAAAGTTATCGACAACGAGTTCGTGTGCTTCAATATCTAATTCAAATTGGTTATTTCCTCTAAACATTTCCCTTTACCCCTGTTCTATTGGCTAACGCTTGGCGCAGTGCTTCGCGTTCGGCTGGTGTTGGCATGGCTGGCGCATCTTTTGCCGTGCTTGGTTTAGTTGGTTGGCCGCTGGCTTTGACTGCAGCATAGTGGCGCTTGGCGGCGACGATGCCGTTGAGCACGGCGCGGCATAGCTCGCGCTCGGTGTCTGGTTGGCTGGCTATCCACTGGCTGATGCGCTGCTTGCCGTTCGCTTGGCTGCTAAATTGGGTGAGTACCGCCTGGCAGCGTTGATAACGGGCAAGGCACTCGCCTGTTTTTTCATAGGCCGTTTCGATTTTTTGGCGTTCGTCGGTTTTGATCAGGTTAAAAAGGTTCATCGTCGTAGTCCCCTTCGTCATAGGCTGATACGGGTTGCTGAGTTTGTTCGTAAATACCTGGTGATGCGTATTTGTCTTTGCGGTGCAACTCGACAATTTCGCCCAACTGCTTAAGGGCGCGTTTTGCTGTGGCTGGCGTCATTTCTGAGATCCACTGTTCAACGTCGCGGCCTGTGTCGATTAGCTGCCATGCTTGCTGGCGCAGCTGCTTATCGAGTGCTTTATCGCTGGCGCGTTGATACGCATCGAACTGATGATTTAATGCGGCGTCGTCGTAATCGCTGGCGTCTCGCGGATTAAAAGGCTGACGACTGACGATAAGCATGCCGCTGCGCAGCCGAATGAACTGATGCGAGCCATTAACCACGGAATCAATGACAGCCCCCGCACGTAGGCGTTTAAGATCATCCGCGTCGAGTCCCAACTTTTTGCCCTCTTGAATTAAGAGGCGATCCCCTTTTGCGATCTTTTCATTGGTTTTGATCGACTGCGTACAGTTATTGCCAGTGCTCCAAGTGGCGCGGTTGTCACCGCTTTTAGAAGCCAAATCAAAAGCACAATCAAAAGCCAAATCAAAAGCCCGTTCCTCGGCACTGGGTGGTTCTTTGGCTGACTCTGGCGAGCGGATTTCCCAGCCGTCGAGGCGGGTATTGATTGGGGTGTGGTTTTCGAGCGACATCACGCCCATGATTTTTTGCACGTCTTCGCCGTAAGTATTGGCGCCGTCGTGGGTGACTTTGGCGAGTTGCACTGGCCTTTGGGCACGTTTGCAGAATGTGCCGCCCATGACTTCGACATAGCGCGACCAGTTGCTATTGTCGGCGGCGTGGCGTGCCAGCTCGATAATGTCGTCAAAGTCGATGGCTTCACGCAGGCGGCGCAGCTCGCGCCAAACCGTGACGCTAGGACCACCGATTTGTTGAAACTGGCGAATGTTCCATGTGCTGGCCCACGCTGCGACGTTTTGCGCGCCATGCTCGCCGCTGGTTTCGGCTTCGTAGTCGTCATCCACTTGAAAGCCGTCGATATTTTTGGCGATGTATTTAGCGATGTAACCTGTGGCGCTGCCCTTGGATGGATCGATAGTTTTAAAGTCAAAGCGTGGGCGGTAGCCTTGGAAGTTTGTACCGCGCTTGCCCTTAGGTGGGGCGAGTTCTTCTTTGTGATGTTCGAGCGCATAACGGCGCATGATCGAACGCGCTTGGCGCAGTTGTTCCGGTTTGAAAAATAGCAGTAGATGCCAATGTGGCGTGGCGTCGTGGTGCGGCTCGACCACGCGAAAGCCAAATACTTCGATATCTTCGCGGGCTAATTTGCTGCGAGCTTTGGCCCATTGGTGACAAAGATAGGCTTGGGTTTGCTTAGGGGTTGCCCCGTCGTAACGCTTATTTGAGTAAGTTTTACCCTTTTTGCTTTTACCCCATGAGTGATAACGGCTTGGGGCTGTCCATGTGTAAAACTCGCCTACACAGCCTTGCTCGACGGCTAAGTCTTCAAAGCCGCGCATACGGACCATGAGTTCAGCGCGGCGCACTTCTGGGTTAGCAATAGATGCGGCCACGGCATCGGCAAGGCTTAACTCGATGCCGTGTTCTTCATTCACGACCATCATGCTATTTAGCCATGCGGCGTTAGCGCGCTTGCGTGCCTTGTACTGTTTAAAGGCGTGATGGCTGACGTAAGGCGATACCCCGCCGCGCACTTTGCCGACGATGATGGCGACGTGTTCTTCGTAATGGGTATAGGCTTTGTCGAGTTTGCGTTGCCACCAAGCCTCGTCGGTTAGGCGTGCAATCGCGCCCGCGATCATGTCGTACATGGCGGGCGATTCATCAAATAAGCCGCTAGCTTTTTTATCGCCGTAGTTTTTAAAGCTGGGCAACATGGGGCAAAACTGCCATTGGTCGGCGGGTTGTTTTACGCCTTTGAGCAGTTCGAGTGCATCGACTTGCGCTGTGCCAAACTGCGTCATGTTGTTGAGTATGCTGGCGCAACGGTCGGCCCATTCGGTGCCAATGCTGGCGCGGCGGTCGTCGGTTTTTAGGTGATAAATTGGGATCGGGAATTGCTGCATGATGATGCGCAGCGACTTGCAGCGTTTACGCAGCCAAATGTTAGCGCTACGGCCAAGATTGAGCGCTCGGCGCTTGCGGCAGTATTCACGAAACAGGGTTACTGCGACATCTTCGGGTAAGTCGATAAGCTCTTTTACCGACCAGTTTAGGTCGGTAATCGCGTGCGGCGTGGTAAAAATAGCCGTCACATTGACGGCTGATTTGCGGACCAAATCATCGTGAGTCATTAGGCGTCGGCGCCTTCTTCGTCATCGTCTACAAAGTCATTTATATCGATACCGATACAAATGCACTCGGCTGTTGGCGGGGCTGTCATTTGTCGCCAATCAGGCTCTAACCAATCATCTAAAAGCATCTGTGCGGCAAGCTCTCCCATGCGCCCATGCTTGCAAACGTAGTCGATCAGCTCTTGGGCGTATGGGGTGATTTGTGACTGTGATTCTGTGGTTAAAAAGCGAGTGCTCATAAGCCACCCAGCTTTTTAATTTCGCGTGATAATCCTCGTGATAACAAAGCCCACTCGATGGCGTCTTGACGGAAAAATATTTCATCGTCTTGAATACCTGCAATTTTTGCCATCTTCAAAACTTCTTTTGAACGCTCACGCTCTAGATCTGCAAAATTTTTAATGTAGTCCAAGTTAACTGGCTTCATTTTATTGATGGCGCAATAGTGATTAAACTCATCGCGCGTCATCCAAACGAGGTCTTGGCTTGGGAATAGAAACCACTTCTTTTCTATTTTAGCAAAACAGCGGTCAATATTTGCGTGCAATTTTGTTTGCATTTCTTCTGGCGTTGCTGGCTCGCCGACTTGATCGAAACCTGCGAAAAAATCACCGATTTCAGATTGGATAAGCTGTTTAAATTCGATAATTGATTGATGGTCGCTCATAGGCCTACCACCCGTTCAGATAAAACAAGTGATAGCTGATCGAACGCTAAGGCGTCTTTTTTCATCGTCTCATAATGCCCGTAATCGATATCTTCTAAATGCGCCTCTACCTCTAGTATGTAACGCTTAAGTTCTTGGTTTCTATGAAAGACATGTTCTAGGATTCTGCCTAAGTGCCTGACGCTTAAATTGCTTAATGCCTGCGCTGCTTCATAGCTAAAATGTTCTTGTTTAGTTTCGCTAACCTCTACAATTTCAAATCGTTTTTTCTTGGCTTTGAGGTATTCAGTGATTTCATTCAATTTTGCTTCGCTGTTTGAACCGATTAAAAACAATTTTGCGCCAGCTAATGACCACGCCGATTGCACGCTCTTGCCTTTTCCAAATCCGTAAAAATAACGATCACCTGACGGTGTTTTGATTTTGATAGCGACTGTTTTATGGCTCATAGCGTGCCCCTTAATTCTTCCAAACTGATACCCAGCTCTTTGGCAAGAGCAATGTCTTCGATGCGGCGACAGGTTTCACGACTAGCACGCTTTTGCACACTAACGTTGACACGAGTGGCGAACGGCTGGCCGTCGCTGCGAATGCCTGCGTCTTGATAGGCGCGCACGCTGCGCTGCTTGTAGCCGAACTCGGCTAAGATTTGGCTCTGATTTGAATGCGAAAGGCTCATGCGCTGGCCTCCGCTTCGTTTTCTTGTGCTTCTTTGATGCAACTAGGGCATGCCACTGAACAACTTTCATCGGCGATTTCGTAGCTGTGCCAACCTTGTGAAGCGGCCATCGCGGCGGCATCACCGACACTGGCATCAATTTCACTCGCTGCTAGATGGAGTGGCTTTTCACAGAAGAAACAGGTGATCACGTAAAGCGATACGACTCTGATTTCTGATAACTCGACGTTGGCTAATTTCATGCTGCACCGCCTGTACATGAAGCGCTGGCGATTTCTCGATAGCGTGATTCAAACTTTAAAACTCGGCATACTTGGCTTAGGTCAATCTCCATTTTTTCGGCGATTTTATACGGTCTCATCCCTGCTTCACCGAGTTGGCGGCATAGTTCAATGTCGTGATTTGAATGTTTTGCCAATGGGCTCAGTTCGCCATATTTCATAAAGTGAATGCCAAGTGAGTAGGCTTTACCTTTGACTGAACACTCTGTTCTGCTGAGTTCTTCCGCGATGGCTGCTGATGTGTGCGTGACTGATAGCAGTGCTAACTGTTTAATCTCTGCATCCGTCCAAGGTCTTTTAGGTGTTACTGGCTTATTAAATGCCAGTGAAATACCTCTGTATCTGGCTGCTGCCCTTAGTTGCTTTTCGCTTAAGTGGTACTTTGCGCAAATGTCTTTTACAGGCATTTCCCCTGCGTGTTGTAGTGCCAACACATTTACAGGATTCGGCTTGAATTGATTACTGTTTTTCATGCTGCTGCCCTCGCTCTGTAGATTTCTTCCATGTAAAACATGGCGAAATTTAACGAGAGAGTTAATGAACCGAGCACAGGATCCGCAAGCACGTAAATGGCGGCGCGCTCTAATCCTTCCCCCACACCGCGATAGGCAGTGGCTGAGCATGGCCGCCCACACAAAAGCGCGTTGGCGTGGCTGGCATACACATATGCCATCTGTTTTCGCATGGCTAAATGCTGCGGATTGCTTACGTCAAATTGCGGCCCGTTGGCCGCTGTGGTTTGTGTGCTCATTATCAGGCCGCCTGTATGCTGTTGACGTGGATGTTGTTGCGGATGGCGATTAAGCGAATGCCAATGGTTTTACCGACGGCTGGCGCGATGATGTCGGCGACTTCTTTGAGTGATTCAAGCGCTACCTGAACCATTTCGCTGTCTGCTGGCGTGGGTAGTTTGAGGGTGGCGATAACGCGGTTGGCCTCGTTAGTGATGGCTTGCGCTGGGGTGATGTGTGCTGCTATGCTTGGTTTCATCATTTGGTGTGTCCTCATTGAATGATTGGGCCATAACCGTTACCGCGGTTGTGGCTTTTTGCTTTCTAGTGTTTTTCAATCTCGTTAATGTCAGCGCTGAGCGAGGCTGCCAGTCTGTTAATTTCTGCAAGTGTGCTATCCACATCGTTATTGATCTCACGTTCTATTGGCGCGGCTTGACTGCGGGCGACGGGTTTAAGTGCGCGTGGCGGGAAAAACTGGTCACGCGATAACGGCACACAGCCAAAGGCTTTGCCGAGATCGAGCAGCGCGATTATCGCCACGCGAATGGCTTCGCGCTCTTCTAAGGTCAGGCTGAGCAATGGCAGGTTGATGTATTTAGCGGGGCGTAAACGGGCGGCAAATAAGATCATCGCGCGCTGTTGCTGATTTAGTTTGTCGTACTGACTTGCTGCGCTGCTTTTACCTAACATGCTGCGCATCGCGGCAATGGCTGCTTGCCCCGCTTCGCCGTGGTGTTCGTTGGCGGCGTGCAGTGGTAATGCGGTTGGCGCTGGCTTAGTTGCTAGTTGCTTCATCTTCATTAATCCTTACATTACGCCCGGCATGGGCATGGTTTGCACTGCATCAAAAGCGACGGACAACACGGGTATCGCTTGGAATTTCTGTTCAACGTCATGCACAAATAACGCGAGTTGCGACATAGCAACACTGGCGCGCTTTACCGCCTCGTGGCGCATGCGCTCGGTAACGCTGCCGCGACGGGCTTTTACTTCTAACGCCATATTTCCCAGCCAGCCCGCATTAGCGCTGATTTCTAACGCGCGGTCGGTTAACGACATGCGCTCACTGTGGTTTACGTTGTCTATCGAAACGGAGGGCGCACAGCCGAGTTCAAACAACATGCCGTCGATAATGCAGCGATTGCCGCTGGCTTTGGCGATGTCCACGGCTTCGTGGATGCTCAATTGATGCGGTTGATTCAGTAACAATTTATTGCGCAACATTTGCGGGCGATTGAAGTGTGCCGCCTTAGCGATTTCATTCAGTTGCTCGCCATCGGCAAACTGCCTTAGCGCCCCCGCAATGTGCGGTTGGTGCGCTGCTTTGGCTGGTTGTGTGCATGGGCTGGTGCTATACATGGCCGCAAATCTCCGTTTTGCTATTCTCGTGTTGCTGAATACGGCTGTTAATAACCGGCTTGTTCGGCCAGTTGGTTTGCCTGTTTAGTCAGCGCAACCATGTTTATTAGTGGGGTATCTTTTGGGCGAACTTTAGGCGCGATAGGTAATTGACCTTGGCGCGCCATGTCTTGGATCTTGTTAAGCGATAGACCAGACATTGCGGCGTACTGTTGATAAGTGATAAACGGCGCACCGATGTGCAGGACAAGTTCACTCATTTGCTGGTATCCTTCTGTTTATGTGTACCTGTAGCATGTTGGCGCATGTTACTGGTTTAGGTGTTTTCATTTGGTGAGGCTATGATTGATCAAATGTCTGAGCTAGTCAATATCAAACGGTCAACTTTTCGTTACCCATTAGACAAACCTTGCTCGTTTGAAGGTGGCAAGACGATTATTGAACGTTTAATTACATTATTTAAAGTTAGAAATAGAGTTGAACTTGCTGATATTTTGGGCATGACTACTGGCACAATTGCCACTTGGCAAACCCGCGATACGATCCCCTTTGAACTATTGGTAAGAATCCATTTAGCTACTGGTGTATCAATGGATTACCTCTGTTTTGGCGGTGATGACTCATCTATAGATGTGATGGCTCACGCAGTTTCTAATATTTCAGAATATAAAGATGGGAAAGTGATTACTGTTGAAGAACGGCTCGCTACTTATCGCTTACCTTCACTAAAAATATTTTCAATTGAAAATGGTCATTTGAAACCAAACGCTGAAATTTACACCGATAAATCTTTCATGCGAATGGCTGGTGTTAATGGTATTGACACCGATATGGTGATCAAAGATGGTCATGTGCTGCTTTTTATCAACTCAAATGAAACTGCGGTTTCAAATGGCCGCTATTTATTTGCTATCAATCAAACTTACCAAATTGGTGATCTGCGCATGCTGCCAGATGGTTATGTGTATCTGTTCCATGAAGGTGACAAATATCAAGTCGACCCAAACACCACCAAGATCCACGGCAAAGTGGTATCAGTTTTAGAAAAGGTTTAACAAGGAGGTTTTATGAGTGAGCACCTAAAAAATACTAAGGTGATTTGGCAAGGACAAACTAAGACTGTTGAGTTTTCTTATGTTGATTTTCAAGGTAATAAAACAAGACGTAAAGTTGATGTTAGTCATGTTCTTTTTGATGCCGATAATAATTACCTGTATTTACAGGGGCATTGTCACTTAAAGAACGCTGAACGTCATTTTAGAGTCGATAAAATTGTTACAATGTTACTTGTTGGCTCAAAAAGAATTGACGTTCACGAGTGGTTATCTGAATCACTTGGTATTGATGATTGTTATTTTGATGGCACCTACTCAACAGATAAATCATCGACTACTGACCATTTTAAAGATCCTGAGACAGCCGCTTTACTAAAAAAAGTTGTTGATCAAGGAAATGGCAGAAATAGCCAAATCCCACTTTATGCTAAAACTACCCCTGAGCCATCAAACCGAAAAATAAGCCTAATTCTTGGCATTGGTATTTTCTTTATACCTGTGATTTTCTCATGGGTGACGTTGAAAAAAGGCTATTCAACTAAGGCGAGAATAATTTCTTTTGTTTGGCTTAGTGTTTTCGGCATTCTCACGTTATTGTCCGATGATAAAAAAACGGCTGCTATGCCTCCCGCTGTTCATACTCAACCTAAAAACACAATTGATACTGTCGTTAAAGCTAATGATTTTGAAGGTTTATCTGATTGTAAACTAGCTCAATTCATCATAAAAGATTACATGCCGCTGATGATTTCACTCGGTAAGTTTATTGATGAAAACCCGAACATGACTTATCAGCAAACTAATGTTTGGAAACAAACGGTTAATTTTGATGCTGTGCTTGCTGAGATAGATGCTAAATATCCTGTCATTACTAGAAGCGATATGCACAACGCACAAGTTGCTAAAGGTTTAAATTTTAGAGTTGGACAAATATGGCGTGATCTCTTCTTTAGCCTTAAAAAATCAAATAATGAAGGCCCACTTAAATTAGACCAGTTTCAACTTGTTCAAGATGAACTAACCCAAATTACAGCTAATTGTGCAGTTGAATTTGGTGACAAATAATGTCTGTTCGTAATCTAAAAGACGGCACCGATAAACCTTGGCTATGTGAGTGCTACCCGAACGGCCGAGAAGGTCGACGGGTGCGCAAGAAGTTTGCGACTAAAGGCGAGGCCACGGCGTTCGAGTTGTTCACCATGAAAGCGGTGAACGATAAGCCTTGGTTGGGTGAAAAGGCGGATAACCGCCGTTTGTCTGAGTTAATCCAGCGTTGGCATGACTTGCACGGCAGGCAGTTGAACTCGACGTATGGACGTATGCGGCGAATGCAGATTTTTTGCAAAGTGCTCGAAGATCCTATCGCGAACAGCATCACGGCAAATGACTTTGCCAACTTCCGAAATTTACGCATGAATGGCGACTTTGTAGACGAGCGCAATCGCTCTCGCATGGTGAGCCCGTCTTCGCTTAACACTGATTTATCTTACCTTAAAGCCATGTTTAATGAATTGCGCCGACTGGGTGAGTGGAAGTATCCCAACCCGTTGGCTGATGTTAAGCCGTGGCGCACTGATGAATTAGAACTGAGTTATTTGCACACTGAAGATTTACCGAAGTTATTGCATGAGTGCGAGCAAGCCATTAACCCGCACTTAATCTTAATTGTTGAGATTTGCCTGTCCACTGGATGCCGTTGGTCTGAGGCGGCAAACTTAAAAGGCTCACAAGTTAAGAATGGGCGGATTACGTTTATCAAAACGAAAGGCAAACGCAATCGAACAGTGCCGATCAGTGATGAATTGTTTAATAAGATACCCAAGAAAAACGGCCCATTATTTAGTGTTCCTCGCCACGATTTTGCATCGGCAGTCAAACGTGCTGGGCTCACGTTCCCAAAAGGCCAGATGACGCATATTTTACGCCATACTTTTGCATCACATTTTATGATGAACGGCGGGAATATTATTGTTTTACGCGATATTTTGGGGCACACAAATATTGAGTTAACGATGCGCTATGCCCATTTTGCACCTGAGCATTTAGACGATGCTATCACTAAAAATCCGCTGGCAAATCTTGATAGAAAGTGGCGACAAAGTGGCGACGTTTAAATACAACATGCCATAACATACCACAACATAACGCCTATAAATGATTGATATAACTGTAAGTTACTGTTTTTACGCATACTTATAAGTTATAAGTTATTTCCATCGCATACCACCTTGATTACTGAACAAGCAGACTAGGGAGCGACAGGAATAAAGTCAAGAGGGGCGCGCATATCTATACCCAAACAACCTGAAGATGCAGAATTCAGCGGCTGATTTTAATGATTAAGCAACACACTTTAGGTAAGGCCATTTATTGCTCCTGCATAAATGGCATTCACGCCATTCATGGCGATTGTGGTTATTTGCAGACCTAGCGGGCTAAGTTAAAAATAACCAATACGGCCTCAGAGACAGGATAAAACAATCCACAATAATGCCAATGGCAAGTATTTTTGCCACAATAGGGTCGAACTCCCAATGAGATGATTCAATGTCAGATTATAAAATGATCCCCTGCGCCCACTACGACTATCTCGAACTCGCCTGTCTGCGTGGTTATCAACTCAACATTGAGCTTATTGATGGCACCCAGTGCCAAGGTAAAGCCATCACCACGCAGACAAGAGCCGACAAAACTGAGTGGCTTATCATCCAACTGCAACAAACTAAACAATCCCTTAGACTCGACCATATCGCCGCCATCACGCCCCTCGAGCCTAATGCTGAATTTAGCCGAGTACTCATTGCGGCCAAGCAACCCTAGCAAAGGATATAACATGGCAACTATGATTTTATCGGTTGAAATCGGTCACTGGATCGGTGGGCATAACGGCCAATACCCTCATCTCATTGAATTTGATATGGCACATCTGGATAGACCCTTTCAGGTCAGCGAAGGTTGGGGGCATGGTTTAGGAGGCTCCGCTTACTCACTCGCACAATTTGTCGAAACGCCTTATTTCCTCAAACTCAAAACCGAGGCTCCTTGGGCGTTTGCCATTATCGAACAAGGCTTAGCCCAACAAGATATTGAGACTATCGCCACCGCACTCTCAGAACAATATGGGGATCATCCGCCGCTTGTCCCTACACATTTAATGGAATACTTATTAAATTAAAGCTAAAGAGCTTTATTAGAAGAGAGTGGACGTGCTGAACAATACAGGTTTAGTTAGTGAGGTGTATTGCAGAAAAGCTTCACCGAGTCATGACACTCGGTGACAGGATTCGAAATAGGGATCGAAACAGGCTTCTAAACGGGACGAAAAATAGCTTAGCGCTTAAACCGCAACCGCCGCAATCACTGAGACTTCAACCAAATATTCTGGCTCGGCAATAGCGGCTTGCACACAAGCACGGGCTGGCGCATGACCTTTAGGCACCCAAGCATCCCATACCGCATTCATCGCATCATAATCACCCATATCTTTCAGATAAATAGTCGCTGACAGTAAATGCTCACGCGAACTTCCCGCCTGCGCTAACAAGGTATCGACCTCCTCAAGCATAGTGACAGTTTGCTCGGTGATGCCTTGATACTTGTCCTTCGCCACTTGACCACACAGATACACAGTACCTTGGTGGATCACTATACTGCTCATGCGGGTACCTACATCTAAACGGGTAATACTCATATTGATAATCTCTTAAATCAGATGCACTTAAATAAATGGCTCAGCAAGAACCGAATCGGCTATTTTAACGATAAACAGGCTTTATGTCTGCGCCACGAATCTGGGCAAAGGTGAATAAAAACGTGCCATCAAGGCAAATAATCCTAGGCTACAGCTCACCACGGCCAGCCACACTAACGGCGTCGCCACGGCTAAATTGACTAATTGAAATCCGACTAAGGCTGCGCATGCCGCGATCAAAGCAAAGGGCAACTGAGTCACCACATGGTCATGGGGAGCGCAACCTGAGCTGGTCGCACTGAGCACGCTGGTATCTGAAATGGGCGAGCAGTGGTCGCCAAATACCGACCCCGCCATCACAGCGCTCAGTACAGGTAACAATAAATGAGGATCTAAGTTATGGGCAATCTCTGCGCCAATAGGGATCATAATTGCAAATGTTCCCCAGCTTGAACCCGTCGCAAAAGCCATTATCGCGCAGAGTAAAAACATTCCCGCTACCAGCAGGTGCGGAGAAAGATAAGCCTTAGCCCAAGCAGCCAACAATTTAGCGACGCCAAGATCTTGGATCACAGCGCCAATCATCCAAGTGCAGAGTAAAATCGCAATGGCGAAGGCGATCATGCGAACTCCGTGGCTCAAATCCCCCACTAACGCCGTTAAACGTCGCCCAGACAAGCCTAACATGGCAAGAGTGACTAAGGTTGCCAACAAACAAGCATCGCGCATAGAAGCGCCAATATCAGCCTTAGCAAGCCAAAGTGACACATCCCAAGAAGAGACCTGCTGAGCCCCCGACCACAAAGTTAATCCCACTGAAGCAGACAGCAGAGTCAGCATAGGGATTGCGAGCAGCCAAGGATTTCCCTTAACCTCGACCGTATTGGAGGATTCCACAGCAGTAGCAGCAACAAAAGAGTGAAAACCTACGCCATACCAAGCGACGAGCACGGACAAGCCTAAGGTCACTATGGCGTAAAAGTTAAATAAGGCCACCTCAATAAAGGCTTCCAGCGGCGACACGGGCAAAAAGCTGATCCCCGCGATAAGCGCCATCACATAGGGGCCCCAACTGGAGAAAGGCAATAGCGCGCATAAAGGCGAAGCATTGGAATCAACTAAATAGGCGAGCTGCTCATGGCGAATACCATAACGCTGGCTGAGCGGCTGACACACATGGCCGACAGCAAGACAACTGAAAATCCCATCGATAAACACTAACCAACCAAGAAATACGACCCCAAGACGCGCCTGACGTTCAGTACGAATACGGCTATATAGCCAATCACCAAACTGACCCACGGCACCACCACGTGCTAACAATTGCGTCATGCTACCGAGCAGTAACATGGCGAACAGCACATTGAGATGCCACGCTTGCCAAGCACCTTGGGCATAAAATTGTTTTACACCGATATCAAGCAAATACAACCCCGTTTGCAGCGGGTCAAATTGGGCGATCAATAGGGCGCCAGAGACGATACCAACGCCTAACGCCACCAGCGTGCGGCGTAAAAATAGGGCTAAGGTTAAGGTCAACAGTAACGGGAGTATGGCGAGCAGACTAGGCGACATGGACCATTCCGATAAAAAATAAAACCAAGAATACTAACGAGTTAATAACAAATGCAAAAAAACTTAATTTAGAACCCAGTAATAGGGTGTTTTTTAACCAAACGGCAAGAATCGCTATTCCTTAAGTTCTAGGCACTGCTAGAATCACAGTCCCATCCAGAAACCATAGGACTCTCCAGATGAGCCTTGAATTACTGTCCAAACTGGAAACCAAAATCCAGGCTGCACTCGAAACTATCGAGCTTCTAAAAATGGAGCTTGAAGAAGAGAAGCAAAAAGCGTCTACGCTGAGTGAGCACAATCAACAATTGAATGCGCAAAACCAGCAACTACAAGAAGAACTCACTTCTTGGAACGAAAAAGTGACTGGCCTTGTTGGCTTGTTAAACAGCGAAATCTAAACTGCATTAGTTTGATGATGCTGCGCTTCGATCAGTTCGTTCAATTCTAAAATAGCCTGCTTCACTTTTGGCAGGCTTTTTCTTGGCAGTAAAAACCGTCCCTTCTCAAATTCCAATCGTCCTAAATCTTTAACCCAAATAACACCAGTGAGAAAAATACGCGCGTGCTTAACGATAAGCTTAGGTGCGTAGACAGGAAAAACTCTCATATGACCACCTACAAGCATTCTTGTTGTTATTGATTACAGTTGTTTGACAGAAGCTTTGCCACTTGAGTTTCATCGTTAGAGTGGTATTTTTCATCTTTTATCACCAAAAATACTTAATCGTTTGATTTAGTTAAACTATGAATATGTCACCCTGTGAGTAAAAAAGAAGATCGCCATAATAATGTCACTTGCCAATTTTTTGACACTCTGCTAAATTATTAGCGTTACTCAGGGTAAAAATGAGTCCTCTGGCTCAAGTCCGTACTTTCTTTTACAAGAAGTACGGTTTTTTTTGCCCATTTTTTGCCTCGTCTTTATTCAATAAGTTCAAACGACTAGCCTACAGAGGCCTAACTCAGTACGTTAAACTCCCTATCAAAGCGCTATTTGCCTTGTTGTTGCCAACCGCCCAATAAAAAAGAGCCCTTAGGCTCTCTTTAACATGCAATCGATACAGCATTATCATCCGCTCATATGACAGCAGTGCGGGTAACGCCTATCGAACTATTTTTTTGCTAGGTAGAAAGCAATTTCTAACAGCTCGTCGTAGGATTTGATTGCCCCTGTTTCAACACGGTACTTACCGTTAACAACCAGAGCAGGTACACCCGTTAGCTTAGCGTTTTCAGTATCACGCTTCATCTTTGCCATTTGTGCCTTTACCATGAAAGACTCTGCGGCCGCATCGAAGGTTTTACCATCGACACCGTTAGCAATAAACACAGCACGAACATCATCGCGATTAGTAAAATGCTGTTTCTTCTCATGAATAGCAGAGAATAACGCCGCATCCATTTTCTCATCGACGTTTAACTGATGTGCGACTGCAAATGCGCGTGACATTTCAACCCCCATCTCTTTGCCGATAAAATCAACGTGTGCTTGGTTAAACGCAACGCCTTCTGGCTTCTCGGTGAGAATTTTTGGCACTACGGTTTTAGAGAAAGTAAAACAATGCGGACAATAGAAAGAGAAAAACTCAGTAATCTCAGGCTTCGCAGTTGCTGGGCCATCGTTAATCACTGTGTAATGCACACCTTCTTGGTATTCCACAGCCGATACTGCCAGTGGCGCCAGTAACAGAGCCGCGGCCATGAGTAATACTTTTTTCATGAAAATTCCTTAAATCATTTTGATAAATTGGCTGGAGACTAACATATTCCATTTTTTGAGTGTAACTCAAGCTTAAGAGTTCAATCTAATGTCACAAGATACGTCTGTGAAATCATATTTTGCTCAATGCTAATACGGCACTAGGCTCAGTGGTGGTTCGCTAAGGGCAAATAATTGCTCTTTGAACGCCAAAATCTGCTGTTCCCAATACTTTTCATCCCCAAACCAAGGGAAGTTCATCGGGAAGGCCGGATCGTCCCAGCGACGGCCAATCCACGCGTTGTAATGCACCATACGCAGCGCCCGCAGCGGTTCAATCAAGGCTAACTGTCTTGTATCAAACTCACAAAATTCTTCATAGGCTTCGAGTAAGATCTCAAGCTGCATCAGTTGCTGCGCTCTATCCCCGGTTAGCATCATCCATAAATCTTGAATCGCCGGCCCCATGCGAGCATCGTCTAAATCGACGAATCCGGGACCGTCTGGCGTCCACAAAATATTGCCTGGGTGTAAATCGCCGTGCAAACGAATGACCGCAAAATCTTGGCGATCCCAAATCGCATTCGCCTTAGCCAGCACCTGCTCTACTACGGTAAAGAACGGCAAGCGTAGGCTATTAGGCACCAGATTAGATTGCTTTAACCACGCGAGCGGCTCGGCGCCTAAAATCTGCGGATTCAGCGGTTCACGTTCAGCAAATACCGTTTGTGCCGCGTACTGGTGTATCCGACCGATGAACCGCCCCACTAATTCCAGCTGCTCTAAATTATCGACTTCGAAGGCGCGACCACCTAAGGAAGGAAACAGGGTAAATCGATAACCTTGGTACTTGTGTAACGTATGGCCTTCGATAATTACAGGTACGGCAATCGGGATATCTTCTGCCGCGAGTGCGAGCGCATAATCATGTTCCTCTTGGATCTGCGCATCGCTCCAACGGTCTGGGCGATAGAACTTCACCACATAGCGCAGTCCTTCATCGCTACGGAACTGATACACGCGGTTCTCGTAACTGTTCAGCGCGAGTAAGCCCGTTTCTGGGTACACGCCCAGACTTTCGATCGCATCTAAGATCAAATCCGGTGTTAGGGCTTGAAAATGGAACTCAGCGCCGCTAGAACTCGTGGCCGGTGGCGTCATATTCTGACTCATATTCAATTCACTCTTAGGTGAGGTTGCAGCAAAATGGCTAAGTATTCCAGCACCTCAAAATCGGCTTCTCGTTCGGTCGAGAGCCAGCAAATGTTGCCGTAAAACTCATAATTGAGCCATAACTGGCTGCCTTCAAATTCTAATAACCATTGGTGCCTATCGGCGCCCCACTGACGCTCGCGCACAGTGCAATCGAGCGCCGCGGCTAAGGGTTCGGCAAAATCGGCGAAACGATCAAAATCGATATCCGCACTGACCGCTAAACTTAAGGCGCTTCTATCTAAGCGAATGGTATCTAAGCTAATGGCTTTTAGGTGCGTGCTTGGTAATTTCATGCTTGTTATCCCATCAACTACTACATGACATGATCAAACCTTGGCCCCAGTCCGGTGGACGCTTGGCCAAGTCTTCATGCTCTGCGTGTTCGGCAAAGGGCTGAGTTAAGATTTTTTGCAGCAAATGCAGCGGCGCAAGATTACCCTCTTCCACTGCGATTATCGCCTCTTGGGCTAAATAGTTACGCAAAATATATTTGGGATTCACACTATTGCGCTCAGTTTGCCACGCTTGGATATCCGCTACTGCGCCCAATCGCTGTTGATAAGCTTGATACCATGCATCAAACTGACTGACATCGATAAAGTCATCCCGTAGCGCACTGTGTTTGCTGGTCGGATCTAACTTACCTAATTGACGCCAAGTCTGAGTGTAATCAAGCTGATTTTTCTCCATCAGCACAGTAAATCGACCTATAAGTTCGAGATCCTGTTTGTCCTGCTCTACCGACGAAACATCAACTGCTGATAGACCTAGTTTTGCCCGCATCAAGCGCAAATAAGGCTGCACTAGCGCCTCTTGGTATTGATTAAGAATGGCAATTAAGTCATCGGATGGGATCACAGGTGTGAGCGCCTGCGCTAAGCGTTGCAAGTTCCACAAACCGACACCCGGCTGCTGACCAAAGGCATAGCGACCTTCGGGATCCGAATGATTACAGATAAAATCCTCTTGGAATGTATCGAGGAACGCAAAGGGACCGAAGTCAAAACTGTCACCCAGAATCGACATATTGTCTGTGTTCATCACGCCATGGGCAAAACCGACCGCCTGCCAGTGAGCAATCATCTTAGCGGTATCTTGCACTACCTGTAAAAACCACGCCTTATAACCTGCGGCATCACAACTCAAATGGGGATAATGCTGAGTAATAGTGAAGTTGAGTAATTGAGTCAGCTTGTCGGCACGGCCGCGCTCACTGTGGCAGAAAAACTCGAAATGACCGAAACGAATGTGGCTGCGGGCTAAACGTACGGTAATGGCTGCGGTTTCTTGGCTCTCACGCCATACGGGCAAGTCAGAGCCAATCACAGCCAAGGCGCGGGTAGTCGGCACATGCAGATGATGCAGCGCCTCAGAGACTAAAAACTCGCGCACCGCGGAGCGCATCACAGCACGGCCATCACCACGGCGCGAATAAGGCGTCGGACCGCCGCCTTTAAGAGCGACATCCCATGCGCCATTTGGACCAATCGCTTCACCTAAAATGATCGAACGTCCATCCCCTAAGCGCGGCGTGTAACCGCCAAATTGGTGGCCGCTATACACTTGGGCATAGTAGGTCGCGCCATCGACGGCAGCATTGCCAGATAAGCCCAATAACAGCTCATCGGTGGGTTGGCTTAAGCCTATCAATTGGGCGGCGTCATTACTCCATGCCAGCCATTCAGGCTTAGTTATCCCTTGTGGATATACTTGCGAGTAAAACTCAGGCAGCTGAGTAAAAAAATCCTGTTTAAACTTCATTTTGTCCACCTATTGGCTCATGGTCTTGCAAACCAGCACCGATTTATCGTCGAACTCGCATAGGTGCCCACATTGATAAGATCCAAGGCCAAAACCACTCACGCCAGAACGACTTAGACGTTGCATACCATGAGCCTTGCTCTGGCATTGCTCTAGAGAATCGTAGTAACCATTAATATCTTCGGCCTGCAAAGGTGTCACCGGAATGGCACTCACATCGGGATAATAAAATAGGGTCCATTCTGGGGTTTTAGTACAGCCACTGAGTAGCAATAATCCAAGCCCGAATAAGACATTCGGTAAGGCATAGCTTAGTTTCATTTTTCCCCTATTAAGCCCATAAAAAAAGCGAACCTTAGTTCGCCTTTTGCGCATTCAGTTAGCAGGGATTCTACACTGCTTAGACGAGGGAAATAACCGCTTTTCGACTAAGGGTTTACCCGCTAAGCGCTCCCTACAACATATCAAGCCGTGGTTGCTTTAGTCTGTGCTTTCTCAATCCGGTTGATTCGGCCCTCAAAGCCAGTGACAGTGCCATCACTCAGCCCAAGCTCGAGTGCTTTACGACAGATGACAATGGCGGCATCGAAGGCTTGGGTATCATTTAGCAAGGTGGCTAAATGCAGGAAACCGGAAGATTTAAGCTCAGTATCTTTGCCTTGCTCGGCGCTAGCCGCTTGGAACAGTGCAATATACTCTTCCGCTAATTGAGCACCATAGTTGAGATAATCCGCCGATTTACGCTGTTTGTAGCATTCAGCAATCATATTTTGCAGCGCGGTATAGCGAGCACTGGCTGACGTCGCTCCTTGATACTCCTCAAAGGCCCGAACTAAAGTCACATTCGCCCAAGCCCCTGGCGCACCGACCTCAGAACGTGTGTTCGATGCTGGCTCTGCTTCAGTCTTAACGTCATCTTGTTCATCTGCAGGCGTGGCGCCTAAAATGATCACCGCCTCTTCATTATGGGCCGCAGGAATATCGACTTCGATGATATCTGTATCTAGCGCCACCGAAATGCTCGCAGGGCTTTCGGTATCACGGGGCATTAATTCGGCTTCAACTTCGATAACGGGCTCTACTTCAGCCACACCAGTATCCTCAACCCTGTTAACTGGCTCAGGTTCTACACGCTCGGGCTCAACAGCGGAGAAAATAGGTGCCTCTTCGGTGGGAACTACAGGTTTTACCGAGGTCGACTTGGGTTTCATCGCCTCTTGTTCTTCTTTCGCCAATCGCTGCGCGCGAAGGAATAAAAACACCCCGACAGCAATCAGTATAAATACGACTAAGATCTTCATTCTTGTTCACCTTTGATGGCCGCTTCTCATCAGAAGCCGTGTCAATGGGTTTGCCAACGTCCATCAGGACTGCGTCCATGGCAACCGAGTCTAGCTAAAAATTGAGCAGAGATTAACCGCTATTAAAGTCCATTGTGTCGGTGCAAATCAAGTATTTATGCCTTTTTATACGATCTTGCGCTCAAATAGTTATAGCCAATTGCGCTAGACTGGCACAATCGAGTTCCCTAATCCCCCCCATCCACCTGCTTATAACAAACATAAGGAAAACCTGATGCAAAGTATTCTTATCGTGGCCCATGCCAGTCCCTACGGAACAGAAAAGCTATTTAATAGCTTACGCATCGCATTAGCCCTGAAGGATCAGGACGAGCAAGCGGTCGATCTTAAACTTTTTCTCATGTCAGATGCCGTGTTTGGCGCACTCAAAAATCAAACCACACCTGACTTAAGCTACAACCTGCAGCAGATGTTTGAAATTCTCTCGGCACAGCAAGTTCCGATTCTACTTTGCAAGACCTGTGCTCAAGCGCGAGGCGTTACCGCGGAAATGATCATCGAAGGCGCGCACATAGGTACGCTGCAAGATTTAACCCGCTGGACATTAGCTGCCGACAAAGTGATGCATATCTAAGGTTGACTTGTAAGTGCGACATTGAGGATGAAGGATTGTTTAAAGCCCTATTTTGTGCGCACCTTCATAAATTGGCGCTTTCGTTTTGTCAGCGCCAATTTCACTGCCTATGATGGGATATCCGAGTGACAAGCTAAGGTATTCCAATGGGCACAGCCACACTGCTTACGGGCAAACTCCTGTACGAACACCAAACCATTGCCGCTATGGTGGCGATTTATTGCAAAGCGAAACACCAAGGCCAAGACTCAACAGGTCTATGTGTAGATTGCATCGAGCTATTGGATTATGCCGCGACACGCCTAGATCGCTGCCCCTACGGACAAAACAAACCCACCTGTAATAAATGCCCAGTACATTGCTACAAACCCGCGCAGAAACAAATCGTCAAAGAGATCATGATCTTTTCTGGTCCACGGATGTTATTACCGCATCCCGTTCGTGCAATCAAACACTTACTCGCAGAACGCGTTCCCGTTCCCAGCGTTGTGCCAGAGGCGGCTTCAAATCGTCATCGGCGCATAGCAAGCCAGCAGAAAAACTAACGGCGATACTTTTACCGAGCCGATTTCCCTGATATAACAGGGCTCGAGGTATCGCATATGAACGAGTTTCATAGTTTTTTCACTCAAGCTTATTGGTGGCTGTCATTATTTGGAGGCGTACATTGCCTCGCGTTAGCTATTTATATTCGCTATTTCTATCACCCAGACGCTAACCAAAAACTCCTCGCCGCTTTCTTAAGTCTTATTGCTCTATACTTCCTCACGGGTATGTTGAACCGCGATAACAGTCCAATTCCCATTCATATCCTATTCAATCTGATTAACCCTATCTATTTTTTGCTCATGCCTTTGCTCTATCTATATTGCAAACGCAGTTTAGCACCAACCAATAAACCGCTAGGATTTTCAAAGCATTACTGGCCATCTGCATTCACCTTAGTTTTCGCCATTTTAGATATTGCCTTAAGATTAACTGCGCATCCCATCAACGAGTGGCAACCCATAGCTCTGATGCTTAAAGAAATGAGTATCAGCCAATGGGGCGCTCTACTCCCAGCGCTGTTATCTGTACAAACCTGTTTTTACTTTATCGCGCTGTGGATGTTGTTTCGTCGACATAAACGCAATCAAAGAGATGTCACTCAAACCCAAGAGGCGCTCGGCACCATTCGGTTTCGTTGGCTGATAAGCTTGACCTTGGCCATGTTGTTGAATTGGTTAATCCGCGTATTTGTGGTGATCTTGCCTTTCTATCTTGGTGATAATCTATCGCTACTTTCCCACGCATTGCCAAGGCTGACCTTACTACTGAGCATGTATATGCTGGCGGTGTATGGGCTAAAGCAAATCACCCGCTCTGCCTACTTAAAAGGCCGCATGGCCGAACCACAGCTAGAGCAACGCCCACTCGTCATTGAAAATATTCTCACCCCAGAGGAGTATGAATTTTTGCATCAAGTTCAGCAGGACGATGCAGAAAAAAACCAAGGTTCTTCGCCACCTAAGAACTAATTGGCGAAACCGCACTCCAATCATCACCACCAATATCACTCCAACCATTAAGTCGAACACTGAACCTAAGCTGACACATATGTCACTTTTGGCTGTCATTTGTGTCGATAAAGGCTAGTCTGGAACAACTAAAGACTTGAAGAGGCGTTACCATGAAATCATTTTTAACAGCCATTGCGGCATCAACATGCCTTATTGTGAGCCTATTTGCTGCCCCAACTGCACATGCAGATGAAAGCTACGATCAGGCAGTAGTCAATTTCCAAAAAGCGAAAGAAACCAGTAAATTTTTCGACACAGCCTATGGCTATGCTTTATTCCCAACTGTGGGTAAAGGCGGAATTGGGATCGGTGCAGCCTATGGCAAAGGCCGAGTCTACCAAGGCGGTGCCTATATGGGTGATTCGAGTCTGACTCAATTATCCATCGGTTTTCAATTAGGTGGACAAGCCTACAGCGAGATCATCTTCTTTAAAGATGCCAAAGCCTATGAAGCATTCACGAGCGGCAGTTTCGAGTTTGACGCCCAAGCGTCGGCAGTTGCAATCAACATGGGAGCAAGCGCTCAAGCAGGAACCACAGGCAACTCAGCAGGTGCTGGTCAATCGGGTGGTAATCGCTCGGCGAGCGGCTCTTATATCAACGGTATGGCAGTATTTACCGCAGCAAAAGGCGGCTTAATGTTTGAAGCCGCTCTTGCGGGTCAAGCCTTTAGCTTCGAGCCAAAAGCTAACTAAGACGAGCCATTCGGCTGTGATATCAAACGGCGAGCCTAAATGCTCGCCGTTTTTTCTTAAATGATTACCTCAAGCTTCTGACTCAGATGTTCTAACTAAAACCAAGTCATTAGGATTGAGCGAAATAAGTTGAAATGCATATTTAACTTAGCGAAGTAATAATAAGGGGATATGGCTTTTACTGATCATCCTTGTGGTGTTACTACCCACAAAAAACTCCCGAATACGCGAATGACCATAGGCGCCCATCACCATAAGATCGATTTGATGCTCAAGTTGATAGATCTCAAGGGCCGTTTGCACTTCTCCCTGACAAACGGTGGTAACCACATTGAAATCCGCCGCAATCAGAGATTCGGCCACCAACGCCAGTTCAGCTGTCGCCAGCGATTGAGCATCAGACACCATCACTAAATGACATTCAAGCCCTTTTAAAAGTGGACTCGTTAGCACTTGATTAAGGGCTTTTTTCGCAGTAATGCTGCCATCATAGGCGATCATAAATCGAGTCGGTGCAGTAAACTCGTCCATCACCACTAAAATAGGCTGCTTAAGCGTGCGAATGACATTTTCTAAATGGCTGCCAATGGCCTGCGCTTGATCTTGATGCTGCTCCCCTTGACGGCCCATCACCACCAGTCTGGCATGAGATTCTTGCTCTAACAGGGTTTCGACTAAATCGCCGTGACGCTGCAAGGTTGCAACCATTCTGCTAGGCTGCTTCTCAACAACGCGGATTTTTGCGTCTTGCAGCATATACTTACCCTGCTCAAGTGCGAGTTTGCCTCGACGCGCTTCAAGCTCAACCATTTCATTGAGTAAGTGCTCCCGTGTACCTAGGCCAATATTTCCTGACAGATTTGACTCTATCGGATAAGCAGACTTATCCAATACATGCAATAGAGTTACTGGGGCATCCAGTTGCTGAGCGGCCCAGCCACTGGCGTCACATACGGCGAGTGTCACTTTTGAACCGTCGATACAGGCAATCACATTTGTCATCGTTATTTTCCTTTTACTGTGTTGCTAAGGGCTTAGTGACCAGACATCATGTTTTCAACGTCTTCAGGCTTATCGTGCACCCCAAATTTATCGACTATGGTTGCACTTGCTTGGTTAAGGCCAATTAACTCCACTTCAGTTCCCTCGCGACGGAATTTAATCACTACCTTGTCTAGGGCCGATACCGCAGTAATATCCCAGAAATGCGCTTGAGATAAGTCGATAGTCACCTTATCAACCACTTCCCTAAAATCAAATGAATTACTGAACTTATCTGCCGAGGCAAAAAAGACTTGCCCAATAACTTGATAATGGCGACCAGCGTCGGCAGCAGCCGTTAGACTCTTAACCACCATAAAACGGCCCACTTTATTAGCAAAGAACAGAGACGCGAGTAATACCCCCACAAATACTCCCATAGCTAAGTTATGGGTAGCGACCACCACAGCAACGGTCGCCACCATCACAAGATTGGTTGATATTGGATGATGCTTAAGATTACGAATTGAATCCCAAGAGAAAGTACCGATAGACACCATGATCATCACGGCAACCAGTGCCGCCATAGGGATGAGCTTTAACCATTCGCCGAGGAATACAATCAATATGAGTAGAAATACCCCCGCTGAAAAGGTCGATAACCGTCCGCGACCACCCGATTTAACGTTGATGATCGACTGACCAATCATAGCGCAACCAGCCATACCACCCATTAAACCCGCGCCGATATTGGCAATACCTTGGCCCTTACACTCGCGATTCTTATCGCTTTGGGTATCGGTTAAATCATCGACTATGGTGGCGGTCATCATAGATTCTAGCAAACCCACCACGGCAAGGCCGGCCGAGTATGGGGAGATGATCATCAGAGTTTCAAGGGTCAATGGCACTTCAGGCCAGAGGAAAATAGGTAAAGTATCAGGCAGTTGTCCCATGTCGCCGACAGTACGAATATCTAACCCCATATAAACCGCAAAAAGCGTTAATCCGACAATACACACGAGAGGCGAAGGTACAGATTTACCGATCACAGGGATGAGTGGGAATAAGTAGATAATACCAAGGCCTGCAATCGTCATCGCATACACATGCCAAGTAACATTAGTCAGCTCGGGCAACTGGGCCATAAAGATCAGAATCGCCAGTGCATTCACAAAGCCCGTCACCACAGAACGGGAGACGAAACGCATCAAGCTTCCTAGCTTTAAGTAACCCGCGGCAATTTGCAGCACACCAGTTAATAGGGTCGCCGCGAGTAAATACTCGAGGCCGTGTTCTTTCACTAAGGTCACCATCAACAACGCCATAGCACCCGTTGCGGCAGAGATCATACCAGGACGGCCACCTGTAAACGCGATGACCACTGCGATACAGAATGAAGCATACAGGCCGACTTTAGGATCGACGCCTGCAATAATAGAAAAGGCAATCGCCTCAGGGACTAACGCCAGTGCAACCACAATACCGGCTAACAGATCTCCGCGTATGTTGGAGAACCACTCTTTTTTCATGGTTTGTATCATGTCACTCACTCTGATTGAAATTTAATCATATCTTCCAATAGCTAATATCAACACTTGACTCAAATGTCAGCGCATAGCCAATAAGGTACTTATGCGTCAAGGTGACGGAATGCAATTGGGATTATGGGGTACTGCAAAACAACTACCGAGTCGGTAGCTACTAAGGACAGATCTTAACGATCCAAGAAGGAAGGATTAAACTAATGCGGCTTAATGCTCATCACCGAAAAATAACCTCACTTATATGAGCCAACTCAAATTTGACTGCATTAAAAATAGTTGTGCTATTGGGAATAGCGACATAATGACGTGTATAAAACAGGCCGGAGTATAGAGAGTTGTTTGCTCAAAATCAAAAAACTTCAGTTAACATCAGAGTGATTAAAATACCCACCATACTTTGGTGGGTATTGAATAAAAACAACCGCAACAACTCAGGGATAGCTTAGGTAAGTATTAAGCACCATCTGATATCGCTTTATGCCGAGGCAGCTTAATTGAGATAAGCGCCGCTAACGCAATAAATGCCGCCGATATCCACAGACAAGCCGCCATGCCATACACTTGATACACCCAGCCAGACAACACAGTGCCGATCAAGCGTCCCATAGCATTCGCCATGTAGTAAAAACCCACATCTAACGATACGCCATCTTCATCCGCATAACTGACGATAAGATAGCTGTGTAATGAAGAGTTGATCGCGAATAAGGCGCCAAACAGCATCAATCCCCAAATCAGTATATTCTCGGCATGAAAGTCATAACTTATCGCCAGCGCAATGCCTGCCGGCACTATGCTCAATATCGCCGCCCAACCTAAGGCGCTACGTCCATCGGGAACCTTGTTTTTGCCCGCCGACTTTGTCCCCGTCAAGCGAGGTGCGAAGCCTTGCACTATGCCGTAGCCTATCACCCAGAGTGCGAGAAAACCGCCGACATACCAATGATCCCAACCAAAGGCTGAGGCCAAATAAACGGGTAAAGCCACCACAAACCACACATCCCGCGCACCAAACAAAAACATGCGTGCGGCAGAAAGCGTGTTTACCGCCGGACTCTTAGAGAAAATTTCCGTGAACTTAGGTTTGTTTTTGGCTTTACCTAAATCGCGCTGCAAACTTAACAGACTAAAAATCCACACCAGCAATAGGCCAATCGCCATACCTAACACGGCCAGCTGGAATCCAAACAGGGTCAGCAAGGCACCGCCCAAGAAGAACCCCGCGCCCTTTAGCGCATTTTTGGAGCCAGTGAGCATGGCAACCCACTTATACAGCTCACCCTGAGCATCATTGGGCACCAACAACTTGATACTGCTTTTAGCGCTCATCTTATTGAGATCTTTAGCGATACCCGACAAGGCCTGCGCCGCCATCACCCAAGCAACCGTCAGCATACCGCTAGGCACAAGCAGCATGCTAAGGGCAACAATCTGCATAAATAGGCCCACATTCATGGTCTTATTTAAGCCTAAACGCGCCCCGAGCCAGCCGCCGACTAAGTTCGTTACCACCCCAAAGATTTCATAGAAGAGGAATAGCATGGCAATTTGCAGCGGGCTATAACCTAAGCCATGAAAATGGAGCACCACTAACATACGTAATGCGCCATCGGTAAGCGTGAATGCCCAATAGTTGCCTGTGACCACCAAATACTGGCGGATCTCGGGTGATATGTTAGACAAGAACCCTGTCAGCTTAGCCATAAAGCTTATGCCTTATCCATCAGACCGACCATGCGGGCCAGTTCGACGGTGCGATTGGCATAACCCCACTCGTTGTCATACCAAGCGTAGAGTTTGACCTGAGTGCCATTGATAATCATGGTCGATAGCGCATCGATAATGCTCGAACGCGGATCGGTTTTATAATCAACCGAGACTAACGGTCGTTCCTCATAACCTAAAATACCTTTTAGCGGTCCGTCTGCCGCTTCTTTTAACAGGCGATTGACTTCAGCTTCGGTCGTTTTGCGACTCACCTCGAACACGCAATCGGTTAATGAGGCGTTCGCTAATGGCACCCGCACCGCATGGCCGTTAAGCTTACCTTTGAGTTCAGGGAAAATATGGGTAATGGCCGTCGCTGAGCCCGTTGTCGTGGGGATTAAGCTTAAACCACAGGCCCGCGCACGGCGGAGATCTTTATGCGGTGCATCTAAAATAGTTTGAGTGTTGGTAATATCGTGAATAGTCGTCATGGAACCATGCACTATGCCGAGGTTTTCGTGGATCACTTTAACGATCGGCGCCAAACAGTTAGTAGTACAGGAGGCCGCAGTCACAATCGGATGAATGGCTTTGTCATAGAGTTGATGATTCACTCCTATGACAACGTTTAACACGCCCTCTTCTTTAACAGGCGCCGTGACTACAACGCGTTTAACGCCTTGATCTAAATAAGCTTGTAGCACTGCTTTGGTTTTCATCTTACCCGAGGCTTCAATCACCACATCACAGCCGGACCAATCGGTTTCGGCGATGGTTTTATTGCGAGTACAGCGAATACGCTTGCCATCGATAATGATGTCATCGCCATCGGCATTGGCTTCGTACTGCCAGCGACCATGCACAGAGTCGAATGTCAGCAAATGGGCTAAGGTCGCCGCATCCCCTGCGGGATCATTAATCTGCACAAATTCAACCTCATCCCAGCCCCAAGCAGCGCGCAATGCTAAACGTCCCATACGGCCAAAGCCATTTATCCCGATTTTGATTGTCATACCTGCATCCTTCACACTCAGTTTTATATTAGGTGTTTTATATTATTTTTTAAGATTAAAGCGTTATCTGTTCGATATAGCCGCGTTGATGCCCTTCTCGTTGGCAATGGCCGTAATGATCTCAGCGGTTTTAGTGCATTTAGCGCATCCGCTACCTAATACTTTGATGTTTAACATTTTTATAATTCTCACAGAATAGGACCTATAGCGTTAAAGATCCAACCGATTAAGGTGAATGAAATCAATAAAATGGCAAAAACGATGGCCAGCAAACGCCATTGCATCACCTGCTTGAGCAAAATGAACTCGGGAAAACTGGCGGCAACCGTAGACATACAAAATGCTAATGTCGTCCCTACGGGCAAGCCATTAGTGATAAGGCTCTCCATGATAGGAATAACCCCTGTGGCATTGGAATACAGAGGAATACCAATCAATACCGCCGCAGGAACCGACCACCATTGACCATCGCCTAAGTGGGCTTCGATCCAACCGTCAGGCACAAATCCATGGAGTGCGGCGCCAAGCCCAACCCCAATAATGACCCATTTCCACACTCGGCCAAAAATCTCTAGGGTCTCGCCTTTCGCAAATTCATGTCGCTCGGTTAACGTCATGGATGTCGATGTCATACCCTCGCTATTATCGCGACTTGCTTGCGCCTGACCTTGCTCGAGTGCTTTGGCGGCAAAGGATTGCAGCCAACGCTCAGCGCGAATCGTGTCTAAAAATGCCCCCGCCAACATACCCACTGACATGCCGACTAGCACGTATATCACAGTGAACTGCCAGCCCAGCAGACTCACAAGCAACAGAACGGCGACTTCATTAATTAACGGCGAAGTGATCAGAAACGCCATAGTGATCCCAACGGGGATCCCCGCGGAAGTGAAACCTAAAAAAACCGGAATACTCGAACATGAGCAGAATGGGGTAACAGCGCCAAAACCCGATCCCATAACGTAACCGACAAAACGATTTTTACCCGCCAAGTAATCCCGAACACGCTCAACATTGAGCGAGGCCCGCACCAAAGCGATGCCATAAATCATCAGCAACAGGAGCGCAAAAATCTTAGTGGTATCTTCAATAAAAAAATGGATGGCGTCGGCGAGCTTAGTATTGGGCTCTAAACCCATCAAATCAAAAGTTAACCAGCTCGCTAAATCTGAAAATATTTGCAGCATTGTTACGCCACCTTAATATTAAGCAAAACTTTAGACACGTAAACATATGAAAAAACGTATATTTGAGGTTAAATTTTTGCTGCTAGTCTTCTAGCAGCAAGCTTTAGCACGGTCAGGACGCCCGCCCATCTTGCACAAATTACGCATATTTTCTTCAAGGAATACAGTGTGTTGGTTGGTAACTTCACTCAGCACTAACTGACTCCATTCGGGTAAGTCATTATTGATACGATAGAAAATCCATTGCCCCTGACGGCGATCAACTAATAAACCGCATTTACGTAATTGGGCCAAATGTCGCGAAATCTTAGGCTGGGTCTCTTGCAATGCCTCGGTCAATTCACAGACACAGAGCTCCCCCTCTTGCTGGATCAACATCATGCAACGCAAGCGGGTTTCATCGGCTAAACATTTAAAAAACTGGGTTGGATTAATCATTGATGCCCTTAGACTGAACTAGTACAAACATTTTGTTCCTTTTGTTAACTTTCCTAAAGGTTCATTCAAACAGCAAGCTGTGAGCGGTAAGAAACAACACTCGTTTTTCATGGCTATGGATCTTTTGGAAAGACCTTGTACAATATATACGAATTTTCATATATGTAAATATCCGTATATATGATCACCTTAAGTTTCACGCATTAATCAAAATGGTGTTTGAGTATAGTGTTCAACACTAAGATACATACGAAAATTCACATATAAAAAATCATTCAGACCCACCGACAATATCGTTAGGTGAGGCATTATTTTATGGTTACGGGTAGACAATCTCTACTCTTTGAGGAGCTTGTATGTGGTTAGCAGGGGCAATTTTTGTTCTCACCATAGTGTTAGTAATTTGGCAACCTAAGGGGTTAGGCATAGGTTGGAGTGCTACCTTGGGCGCCGTATTGGCCTTACTACTGGGTGTGGTCCACTTAGGGGATATTCCTGTGGTATGGAATATTGTCTGGAATGCGACCGCCACCTTTATTGCCGTGATCATCATCAGTTTATTATTGGATGAGTCGGGATTTTTCGAATGGGCCGCGCTGCATGTGGCCCGTTGGGGCAAAGGTCGTGGGCGTTTACTCTTTACTTACATAGTATTACTCGGCGCGACTGTTGCCGCATTGTTTGCCAATGATGGCGCGGCGCTGATCCTCACCCCCATAGTGATTGCTATGTTACTGGCTCTGGGCTTTAGCGCCGGAGCAACCTTAGCCTTTGTAATGGCGGCGGGTTTTATTGCCGATACCGCAAGTTTGCCGTTAATTGTCTCTAACCTAGTCAATATTGTTTCAGCGGACTTCTTCAACATAGGTTTTAACGAATACGCCTCTGTGATGGTGCCTGTCGATATTGCTGCTATTAGTGCCACCTTAGTCATGCTGCATCTGTTTTTCCGCAAAGATATTCCCGCGACCTACGACCTAGAAAAACTACGCGAACCTAAGGCCGCTATTCGCGACCTCAACACCTTTAAAACCGGTTGGGGCGTATTAGTCTTACTCTTGGTGGGCTTTTTTTGCTTAGAACCCCTCGGTGTGCCCGTGAGTTTAGTCGCTGCCGTGGGTGCCCTGATCCTGTTTGTTGCCGCGAAAAAAGGCCATGCTATAGATACCACTAAAGTACTTCGCGGCGCGCCATGGCAGATAGTGATCTTTTCATTAGGCATGTATCTAGTGGTTTATGGTCTTCGCAACGCAGGCTTAACCGATTACCTATCAAGCGTATTAAATAGCTTGGCAGAACAAGGGCTTTGGGCTGCCACTATGGGCACAGGCTTCTTGGTCGCGTTTTTATCGTCCCTCATGAACAACATGCCAACGGTGTTAATTGGCGCCCTGTCGATAGACGGTAGCAATGCGACCGGCGTGATTAAAGAAGCCATGATTTACGCTAACGTGATTGGTAGCGATTTAGGTCCTAAAATCACCCCCATCGGCAGTTTAGCAACCCTGCTATGGCTGCATGTACTGGCGCAGAAAAATATTAATATTACCTGGGGTTATTATTTCCGCGTCGGCATAGTAATGACGCTACCAGTGCTATTTGTCACCCTAGCGGCACTGGCGCTGCGCCTCTCCTTCTAATCTTCGTCCATGGGCACTAGAGCATCTGTTTAGTGCCTATGGATAAATTTATAAGCGATTATTTATCAGAGACATGTTATGACTAATATGATTGATGACAGCATTAAGATTTACCACAATCCAGCCTGTGGCACATCGCGCAACACCTTAGCATTGATCCGTAATAGTGGAGTCGAACCCCAAATCATCCACTACTTAGAAACGCCGCCCTCCCGCGATGAATTACTTAAGTTAATTAATGAGATGAAAATCTCTGTGCGTTCATTGCTACGCAACAATGTTGAACCATTTGAACGACTAGGACTTTCTGAAGACACATTTACTGATGAAGAACTGGTTAACTTCATGCTGACTTATCCCATTTTAATTAACCGTCCTATCGTCGTTACGCCGCGAGGCACAAAACTCTGTCGCCCGTCTGAGACAGTGCTTGATATTTTGACCAAAGCACAACAAGGCCCTTTCACCAAAGAAGATGGCGAAATCATCATTAATGAACAGGGACAAAGAGTTCGCACATGAAACCACTAAACCACGATATGCCAGCGCTCAAACAAGAATTAATGGTTAATAACATGGATATGGACTGTTTTAATCTAACTCCTCTAACCCATCCGCCTAGAATACTGATGCTTTATGGCTCAGTACGAGAACGCTCCTATAGCCGACTGACGACGGAAGAAGCCGCACGACTATTAACACACATGGGCGCAGAGGTGCGTATTTTTAACCCTTCTGGACTCCCACTTCCTGATGATGCGCCTGACAGTCATCCCAAAGTCATGGAACTAAGAGAAATGGTACGTTGGTGCGAAGGTATGGTGTGGTGTTCACCAGAACGCCACGGTGCGATGACCAGTATTATGAAAGCCCAAATCGATTGGATCCCTTTGGCTGAAGGTGCTGTCCGGCCTTCACAAGGTAAGACATTAGCAATAATGCAGGTGAGTGGTGGTTCACAGTCCTTCAACACACTAAACCAAATGCGAATATTGGGCCGATGGATGCGCATGTTCACCATACCCAACCAGTCTTCAATTGCAAAAGCTTGGTTAGAGTTTGACGAGGCAGGCCGAATGAAACCTTCGCCTTACTACGATCGTGTAGTTGATGTTATGGAGGAATTGATGAAATTCACTTTACTCCTGAGGGGCAATGTTAATTTCCTCACGAACCGATATAGCGAACGCAAAGAAAGCGCTTCAGAGCTATCAACCCGAGTAAATCAAAAAGAAATATAGATTAAACACTAAAAGTATTCTGAACTATGGAGCAAAAGATTAGCCCAGCGCCAACTTTTGCTCCATATAAGAACCATCACGCCAAATAAGTACATTCCAAATACACGAGTGAGCACCTAAATCCTTAAAGCCAGCTAAAAACTCTCTATAACTTGCGATTAACGATGCAATTCGTCCATTTGCTTGAATTCATGTTTAATCTGTTGGTATTGCGATGGCCATTCGTCGTACCAAAGAGCAAACTCCTCTACAGGCATAGGCCGAGCAATACCATAGCCTTGGCACAATTGGCAGCCCAATTCAGCTAAACTTTTACCATGGGCAATGGTTTCAACACCTTCAGCAATAACATTAAGATTAAATACTGACGCTAAGCGGATAACACCCTCCACGATACGCCAATCATCTTCGCTATCGAGCATACCTCGCACAAAACTCTGATCAATTTTAATCGTCGATATGGGTAATTGGCGTAAATACGTTAACGACGAATAACCTGTACCAAAATCATCTAGGGAAAAATGGACCCCAAAACGCTTACATTCCTGAAGGATATCAATTGCCAATGTCATATCTTCAATGGCGGCACTCTCTAAAATTTCCAATTCTAGATCCGAGGCCGTCAAATCGGGATATTGCATTAACGTCGATTTTAAAAACGCGCTAAAGTGTTCAGCCAATAGCTGCCGAGCGCTCACGTTGATACTTACTGCTATCGGACGACCACTCTGTTGCCAATTCTGCCATTGTGCTACTGCAGTATTGATAACCCATTCACCTAAAGCAATTTCAAGATCACTGCCTGCAATATCCGGTAAAAACTCACTCGGACCGACTATACCTCGCAGTGGATGACGCCAACGAATTAAGGCTTCCGCACCAATAATTTTACCGGTAGCGAGATTCACTTTTGGTTGGTAAAACATCACAAATTCATGACGTTCAAAAGCTGATTTAAGTTCTTCTAACCAAGTTCTCCGAGCAATAATGTTACGATCAATGTCAGGATCAAACATTTGGAAACGATTCTTACCTGCCGATTTTGCCATATACATGGCTTGGTCGGCATGGCGCAATAAAATGTCGGGGTCAACGTTATCCTCTGGATACAAACTCACGCCAATACAAGCCGTTAAACAAAGATTTAAATCGCCGATTGATATCGGCTGATCGACCGCCGCCAGTATTCGTAATAGTACTTGAGTACATTCTTCCTCAGACATCATCTCAAATAAGATAACGAACTCATCGCCTCCTACCCGGGCCAACGTATCTTGCTGCCGAATCACCACAGACACATTATTTGCAATCGCGATCAACAGTTGGTCACCAACCTCATGGCCATAACGATCATTGATCACCTTAAACCCGTCAAGGTCCATAAAACACACTGCACAGATACTGCCATTACGTTGAACATGGGCAATCATTTGCTGAAAACGGTCTAAAAGTAAGCGACGATTTGGTAATCCTGTAAGTGCATCATAATTTGCCACGCGATCTAACTCAGTCTCATGGGTCTTTAATAACGTGATATCGGCTTGGGTTCCCGAAATCATCAACGCTCGACCTTGACTATCCTCTTCAACGACCCGCCCCTTACACAATATCCAGCACAGCTCGCCAGTCTTTTTAATGCAGCGCACTTCCAACTCTATACTGCTTGTTTTATGGATGAGATGCTGTAGAACCTGTTGCTCTATATTTTGCACATCTTCGACATACACATATTGACGCCAATTATTAACCGTCAGCTTCATCTCGCCAGCTTGATATCCCAAAATGGCTTCAAATCTTGGGCTGATTTGCACTTCTCCAGTAACAGCATTCCAGTCCCAGAATCCTTGTTCAGAACCTTGAATAACCCTTTGCAATTGTGCTGTTTGAGCCGCTAGTTGTTGTTGAAGCTGTCGCGCCTGGGTAATATCTTGCACTGTACCGTGCAATTTAAATATCTTACCGTGCGGATCACGCTGTGCTTGACCCCTAGCCATAATCCAACGATGGGCACGATTAGGATCTAGCAACTCAGCTTCGCATTCATACTCTTCTCCCGTATGCACACATCGCATCACCAGCGTACTTAACGCTTGCCAACTCTCAGGAGTAAATAATTTCTGCACTTGTTCTATCGAAGGGGCGGCTTCTTTATATGGCAAGCCATAAATCACAAAAACCTGTTCAGACCAAGTATGCGAATCAGTAACTAAATCCCACTCCCAACTGCCAATCCCTGATAATTGTTGTGCTTGTTTTAATCCCAACTCACTAATGAGTAAATGTTCAGCATTTTTTTCTTGAGTCGTGACATCCCTTGCTATTCCAAATAAGCCACAAATTGCACCTTGAGCGTCAAACACAGGACCTTTGGTCACTTGAAAAATGGCTGCTTCACCCTGAATATGTAAATACTCTTTATGTGTGGTGACCATTGCGGACACTAATACAGTGCGATCTTTTTCTTGGATAATATCAATAGAGTCAGCATCAAAAATATCAGTGTCATCTTTGCCCAAGATATCACTCATACTCTTGCCGACAAAGGTAGCGGCACCTTGGTTGACCAAGATATAACGCCCCGCCAAATCCTTCACAAAAATACCATCGGTTGTTTGAGAAACCACAGAATCGAGCAGTTGATGATTCACATCCAATTTCTGTAATGAGGCACGTAAATAGCCGCTTAGTGCACTGATCACTATGCCGTAAACACTTAGACTAATAAGCTGTAACCAATCGACAGAATGAATATTATCGAGACTATTGGCGGTTGGATGAAGATAATAGACACACAGAACAGAGAGACATGTCGCGACTAATCCAGGGGCAAATCCGCCACCAATAGCGCTTAATGAAATAGGCAACATAAAAATCAGCAATAGTAAGCGCTGGTGCTGCTCAGCTGAAAGCGAATTGGCAAACCATAGCGTTATCAGCGTAAAACTCAATATTGCAATGTATTTAAGCCATGAGATATTGCTTATCGCTACAGAGCGAGCAAAGGTTATTTCAAGCAAATTACCCGATGGAGCATTATGACGGTCAGGAACGGCATTCAGAACAAAAAGTAGGATAAAGGCACTGGTAAATACAAAGAAAAAACCTTTAGCGAGGGATAAACGAAACACAGTTTCTGTGTCCGTAAATACAAGCAACAATTGATCGGATAAAAAGATCCATCCAAGCGCTGCAAGCGCATAAATAGCCACAGCTAAAATAATATATTGAGTCCGAGATTTATGATTATGTACAGTATTGTCAACCATCCTAACTCCATCACAACTAGCGCCATCAAAACGACTCCCTTGATCTATGATTGGCACTAACGCCAGCCAACAATAGGTGGTCATTCCACAGATGAACATCATATTCAAGCTAAAGACTATAACTTAAAAAGCATCAGTATAATCTAATAAAAACCCGAAAGAACAATGTATAACATAAAAATGCAAATCAAATACATGCCTAAAATATAGCTATCAGATATTAAACTGCAAACAGTATCTAAAAATGATTATTGAGCGTTCAATCATTAACGATAGAAAGCGGTATATTGCTAACTTACAGTAAATTTTCTAAGTAAATGCACAGCATATCTGGCTCACAGTGCGATGAAAATCTAAAATCCCCGATGTAAATCATTAGAAACTCAGTCACCACATCGCATTTCTAACTCACCAACTAAGATGAGTGCTGAATCAGCTATGCTGACATAAAACCTCTACCTCCAAAACATAAAAAAACCATAATTTAAATACCTAAAAAGGTAGATATTACGGGTAAGGATATAAGCCCATACCTGTGAGGTTAAAAGAAAAATATACAAGCACTATTAAAACCCATGTCTATAGAACTATCGCAAATGCAATGGAATATCATACTTCCTAAAAAGCTTGATTATCGAATCCTTATATAGTGGTTTGATAATGTAACCTTTAGCTCCTGCAGCTATTGCCTGCTGAACTGATGACTTATTTTTATTCCCAGTCAACATAACAATGGGCGTAATTGCATTTATTCCATTAGACTTATTAATGTGGTTAATAATATAAAACCCATTAGTATCAGGAAGATTTATGTCCATTAAAATAACGTCATATTTTTTCTTAGAAAGTAAATCTAACGCCATACGTCCAGACAATGATGTATCAAGTTCAATGGCATACGTTCTAAGAAGCATAATAGTTAAATTCAAACTAATGTGATCATCCTCAACAATTAACATCTTTGGCACTACAGGAACTTCAACTGATACAAGAGAATTTTTTGACTCCGAATACAATCGATTAAACGTGTATTTAGTATCAGGCACGGTTGGAGCTGCCTTATTGCTAACCTCAATATGCTCCTGTTCTGGCAAAGGGGCTTCTGCGACCATCGCCACATTTGATACATCAGTAACAACAAGTTCAAGTAAATGCAACGCCTTACTTTGTAGTTTCAACAAAGCTGGTCTAATTTCATTAGAACGAATAAATGATAATATCTTCTTCAATGAAGCCAGATCTAACTCAGCGGTTCTATTACTTGCAAGGTGCGCTTCTGCCTTATCTAATGATTGCTCGATTTCAATCAAACTTAATTCAAAGCTATGTTCTAAATCCTTCTTGCGCTGAACACCTTTAAGGACAATCTCCTTGATATGCGAAGAGTAGTTATCTTGTACATTTACAAACTCTTCAACTTTTTTATATTTTCCTCTTAACCCAATTTCCCGCAATAAATGTGTACATATTATAATTGCTCTATGTACTTCATACATTGGCCTAGCGATTAAATAATCATTAATCACACCACTACGATAAGCCTCGTACGCTTCTCTTTCTTGATGTTTTGGAATAAGTGAAACAACAGCATGCTCACATATTTCTACAGCCTGCAATTCCTCTATGGCTTCGTAATAAATAAGTAAAGTTTCTTGTAAAGTTTCAGCAGCAACAAGAATCACTTTTGGGGTTGATTGTTTGATTTGCTCAACAAGCTCAGCATTCGTTTTAATCACATGAATACGAGAAAAGTGACGAATTAGAACACTTATCAATAATCTATCATTATCTTGGTCGTTCGTATAGAGAACGATATGCTCAAAATTGACTCTATCCACTAGCATTACTCCTTTGCATAAAAAACTCAATTAACGCAAATAAATCATCATCAACCTCTTGCCAACATTTTAAGATAACTTTGTAATCAATAGCATTGTTACGCGAAACAAGCTCTAGTTCTTGGCAAGATAAATTTAATTTTTTTGCTCCTATGTAAAGAGAATTACTTTTAAGGGTATGGCTAATTGCAGTAATAATACGAAGATCATTATCCACAATTGCAGACCTTAATGCTTCACGCTTAACAAGTAAATTACTGTAATATTGCTCTAAAAAAATAGATAACTCTTCATCGCTTATATCTTCACCTACAAAATTATATATATCTGACAAGTTGACTATCTGTAAGATGTCTACTAATTCCTGCGGTGTTTCATCACAACAGAAAAAACTATTATCAAAAGAAGTATTATCTGCTTTAACTGTAGACTTTTTTAAACTTGTATTATTTGACAAAGTGAGTTTTACTTCATCTAAAAGGCCAATCAAATCATTCAACGTCAGAGGCTTTACAAGTACGCGATTTGCCCCAGCCTGCAAACATTCATCTTTACATATGTCGCCATGATCAGCGGTCAACATCACAATAATCGATGGTGCTAATTCCCGATACCCTTCAACTTCTCTAATGACGCCAATGAGGTCTGAGCCCGATATAGTTGGCATTATCACATCAGAAATAACGACATTAAATTTATTTGTCTTAAAAAGCTCAATTGCTTGCATCGGATCTTGAACACAGGAAACTATGACTCCAACAGATAATAACTGTTTTTCGATAACAAATAAGTTTTCTTGACAATCATCAATAACTAACACACTAATATTACAATAATCAGCACTATCCGAAGCCTGCTCGTCAATAATATTCAAATAATTTTTAACATTAACAAAATCAGTTACTGATTGAATTCTGAGTGGTGGATATGAAATCACTTCGTAGTCGGAGTTAGACTTAGAAAGTGACACTCTCCTCAACTCTGCAACTCTTTCTTTTCTTGTAAAAAGACTAGTTACAAATTCATTCTTTGAGATAATATCATTTTGATTCAAGTCAATAAAAAGTATTGAGCTTTCAGTTTCAAATTCCAGTAATTCATTACTTGGTAAATATAGCAACTCGAAATCAAGCTCTTTGGAATATCTTGAAACTGATTCGTGAAAAATGGAACTGTTAGTATATGCTGTTACTGAAGCATCAATATCAGAATGATAGGAGCCGCTTACATCAGGTGCCGTAAAGTGACTATCTAAAGCAAAAGCAAAATCAATAACAAAATAGAAAACGCTACCATCACCGATACGACTAATAACCTGAAGATCACTTCCCATTGAACGACATATACTTTTACTTATGTATAGTCCTAAGCCAACACCACCATACTGACGGTAAGAATTTGATGATGCCTGCTCATACTTACCGAACACTTTTGATTGTTCCTCTTCAGTTAAACCGATACCATTATCAATAACAGAAAACTTTAGTTTTACATTTTCGAATGACTGTTCCAGAACTTCTACTTCTAATAGAATCGACGAGTCAATTTTATTGGAAAACTTAATTGAATTGGAGATTAAATTATAGATAACTTGATTTAGTTTAACTTCATCACAAATAACTCTGCGATTAAAATTCAATGGCATAAAAAAGTCTAAATTAATGTCTTTTTTATCTGCTTGAAGGCTAAACGTATCAACAACAGATTCGCCTAACAACCTAACATCTACCGAGTCATTTTTAACATCTGCACTACTCTCATTTGTCTTTTTAAAATCCAACATACTATTAATGAGTAATAGAACTTGTTTTGAAGTACTGAATGCGACAGATAATAACTTCTTATCCTGTGCCCTTACATTACCTAAACTGAGCTCAATTAAGCCTAGCACTGCATTTAATGGTGTTCTAATCTCGTGACCTAGAGTAGCAATAAAATCACTTTGAAAACTATTCAATTGTTCCAGCTCTGAACATTTCTCTATTAATACTTTTCCTTTCTCATATCGTTTAGATTCATCTATCATTAACCCAAACCGAGTTCCATCATCAAGGAAGAAATCTCTATACTCAAAATACAACCCTGATTTAGTTTTAAAAGATAGACATATTTTTTTATTAGTTGCACATTTATATCTAAACCACTTCATAATTCTATAATTATTTCCACCAACAATCTCGTAGATAATAATATCTTGAATTAAACTAAAAAATGACTTACCAATATAATTATCAAAATGTAAATATGGAAAAAGGTATTTAACCCCGCCACCAATAAAATCAATATTGCCAAGACTATTTACGACAAGAACACCATCTGAAGTAATTTTCTGATATCTAGAGTCATCACCCGCAGGATTCTCACACCTAAATTGGCTATACTCGAAACTTTTTGTTATTGACGCATCATGCTCTACAACACAGAGCACAATAAAATTTTTATTGACCATCTTTAATAGGCTAAAATTTAAACAGTTACTTCCTATCATTAAGTATTCATTAGGCGTGATATTCTGTTTAAGTTTTTCAAAATGCTGAATTATTTTTTTCTTGGCATTTTTTAAAAAATTATTATTTGAGAAAATTTGATTCTCGCCTAACCACTCCCCCTCAGGTGATAGCATAAATGCACAAGAATCAAAAAAGTCTAAATCAATATCATTCATCATCACATGTCCTTATTGCAAACTAGCATTCATTACTACTGAACTGAATTTTTATACTGATTAAACCAGCTATACACTTTATCACACGCAGAGATGAGCCTCTCAGGATCAATATTATAATTATCAATGAAATAATCGACAGTAACCCAATCACCTTTCATATACGCCAGAGTAAGTTGTAAACAATGAGCTAAATATCCATGATTATTAAGTAAAGCACGCTTTATTTGCTGTTCAAGAGGAAGCGGCTCTATCGCTCTGTTCATCGGCTTATCTAAAATGGCATCTAAAGTAGATAATAATCCAGTCAAAAATGCTGACTCTTTCAAAAAAGGAAATCCCATTAATGATATTAACTCTTCACATAACCGAGCCCTGATTATAGTATTATTAATTAACACAACTGGTTTGTTGGGATTAAGTTCAGCCAAAATAATGAGACTTACAAACTTACGAAGTTTATTTTCACCTAAAAAAATCATAGTCTGCTTAATTGAGGTAAATTCATTCACATGCTCAAACTGACTTGAATTGACATACCTTAGTAATTTATAGGTAAGATCTAAATCTTGAGAAAAATAATGTTCAAGTTTTTTATAACTAAAATCAGACTTAAAAACCTCATTGTAAATAGACATAACAAAATGTTGTGTAGCACCTATTTCACTCCCCTCTATGAGTTCTGGCTTATAAAAATAATAACCTTGAAAATAATCAAAACCGAGTGACTTAGCGAGCCTATACTCTTCCAATGTTTCAACTTTCTCTGCAAGTAACTTTAAATTATACTGTCTAAATTTAGGTATCAGATGAGAAACACTATCTAAAGGCGTTGAAATTATATCAATTTTTATAAGTTTAAAAAAAGGAAAAAAACGTTCCCACTCAGGTGAATAAACAAAGTCATCTAAAGCAAGATAATAACCCAAGTTAAATAACTCTTTAATTAAAATAAAGTTATCATCGCTTGGGCTAACAGTTTCCAATACCTCAACAATAATATTTTTGTATGGAAACATGTATAATAAATGGTCGCGCAAGAAATGAGATGGAAAATTAATTAATGCTGGCTTCCCTTCAGTTAAATCCTCTAGATCCATACTTAAATAACTATTTACAAATACTTTAGCTGTAGCAACATTGTCTGTAACACCCTGTGGGAAATAGTTATCCCGGCTATTTCTAAAGAGCAATTCATAAGCAACAACGTTTTTATTTCTATTCAATATAGGCTGTCTTGCCATATAAAAGCGCATAGTTCACCTCTTCCCTTTGGGTCACTTAACTTTATAATCATTAGTGAATCAGTCCTTTAATTTTTCATTCTAGACCTAGGTGCATCATCTTTCAACAGCACTTTCTCAAGCCTACACTATAAATTGATATAAGTAGCGATTAAATCCGGCTTAAATCTCAGATTTATACTTAATTTAGGTGAATATTTAAAAAAATATTCCCAAGACATAAATACCTATTTTTAGGTATGATCATCTTGTTTATCCATAAAAATTAAGTATTAAATGAACAGCTATTCTAGTATTCCGCAATGAAATAAAATGAGTAAAATGAACACTTAAAACAGAAAAAACATATTATTAATCCTTTTAGACATAATGGACTTATTGGCTTATTGCCAGTTAATGGCGTCATTACATAGCAGTGATACTAGACGAAAAACTTACCGCACTAGGGTTTGCTGGCGAGGATGTCACAACGATTTGACTGGATTTGATGCGAGGCTGAGCCCGTGTAGTGTCGTTATCCACATAAACGGGCAACATAAGCAGGTGATGAACACAATTTTGAGCTAGCTTGATAACAACACTAGTCGTGTCCCCAAGGTTTGGGTGGTAATGCTACTGGCTGGGTAAGATCAAAATCGACTTTGAAATCGCGGTTTTCGCGCGTGAGTTGGTAACTAAAAATCGTTGGCGTAATTTCCATGTGCCACACATTGGTAATCGACTGAGTTAGTCCATTCTTGACGAAGTTATCGATTGATTCCCTATCAATGGGAAATGACTGTTTCTGTACTGTCCCATCATTCATAGTGTCGCCGCCATACATGGTCACAGCATCTTCACTTCCATCCTGATGGCGATGGTCGTGCTTCAACTTAAGCCCTTGCTGCGTTTTAGTCAGCACCCAAGTACGCGAGTGGTCATCACCCACATGGAACGGGATCTTAAGCTCAGTGTCGCTACATTCACGCACGTGCATAATTAACGACTTGCCGCTAAAGGCCGAATCGGCACTGTCACCCGATACCACTTTTCCCGCAAAGGCTTGGCCACAATGGGCCGCAATTTGTGCGAAAAAAGTATTCTGCGTCTTGGTGGATAGCGACTCAACTTGAGCGGCGATGGATGGCAACGCGATAAAAGACAAACTGATGAACCCGAGGCTCGGTAGGGTAATGTTGGGATTCATTATGTTCTCCACTTTTTTAGATGGAAAACACCCTAACACTAGGAAATAAATTCAAACTGAATTTCACCTAGTGTTAGTGATGATAAACCAAAGTGATTACCAGCCGATATAAGTACGCGAACGATTACCCAGACGCTTTTTGATAAAGCGAGCCGTCATAATACTGCCTACCATCATGAAAATGAAAATCCCAGCGGAAAAGAGCACGCTAGTCACAGCAGAATCTGGTGGGAAGCGGAAACGCATTACGGTTGCAGCCGTGTTAAATAGCATATCGAAGAGTGGATGAATAAAGAAAATTGCAAAACTCATCTCAGCGACTTCGACTAACCAAGGCAAACGACTTCGTCCCGACAACCATTCACAGAAATTCAGTACTAATACACATAAACAAAGTTTCTGAATAAACTGCCAATCGATACCGTTGTACTCAAATGGTGCCTTATGATAGTTACCAATATGCTGCACTATGTAAGTTTGTTCGACTAAGCTCACCACTAAAAAAATCATCGCTAGTGCGGTGAAAATAGAGCCAAAGCGCGTCACAATATGTTCATCTTGCGAATATAAAATACCAATCAAGTAGAAAGGTACAAAATACACGACTGAGTGAATGAAATTGACGTTACCTATAGGTCTATGCAATAGGATTGCTACCACACAACTCAGTACAAATAGTGTCCAACGCATCTGCTGCGAGCAACGGATAAACCATAAAAAAATCGGCGAGAATAAAAACACCGCCATGATGAAGGGAATGTACCAGTGCGGATACAGAATATAACCGTTACGCACAGTATAAAAAATACTCAGCAAGACATTATCGAGCGGCTGATGCTCCATAAATATCCAGCGCAAACACAAACAAAATAGACCAATTAATGACACAACTAAAAAAGGATAAAGTACGTTTTGTACTTTGTTCTTCATAAACTTGCTGTAGTCGAAATCCTTATAAAAAATGCGGTGGAAAAAGTATCCCGAGATAAACACAAATAACGCCGTGCCACCACGCAATAGATTTTCCAACAACAGCGGGAAACCTTCACCAGAGTTGTAAATACTGTGGCCAAGCACGATAAAGATAATCGCAATGCCACGCATGTAGGTAAATTCGAGCTGATTTTTTCTCATTATTAATTCATCGCACAGTAGAGGGTTCTTCCATCAACAACACTCGCAGAAACCCTAATAGTTCCATGGACTTCCGCTTCGTTGAATACCAGATACTGACCCTCACGCTGAAAGGGGAATGCTAAAGGTAACAGAGTTGCCGCCTCAATGCCCTCACAAAAATTTTGTACTGGAACATCGAGTAATGGACTGCCACTCACTGACAAGTTACTAAATTGCGCGCTCATCCCTAAATAAGCTTGAGTCATTTCCTCTTGATAGGGCACTACATAAAAGCCAGAACGTACGTCACCCACATCAATAAAACTGCTACTATCGCTCACGCTCGGCATAACCAATAACGGCACTTTTGGATCCTGCACATTCAACAACAATTGAGACAATTTTGCTTGAGTGGCAGGGTAATACGCTAGCATCTCCTGCAACTGTTTCTTCTGTTTAGTGTCTTTCTTGTCTAACGGGGATACTGGCTTTACGCGGTTCAGTAGTAAATCCACAGGCAACATACCCGACATGACCGACTCTTTCCATACATAAGGGTCTTGAGTGCTATCCAACAATATGCCCGCCAGAGCGCCAATATTTGCCGCCTCAGCCGTCCAACCAACCCACATCTTCTGCTGTTGATAATAGTCATACACATATTTTGTCAGTATTTGCTGATAACCCAGTAAAGTTTGATTTTGACTCAACACACGTGCACCAGCGACCAATTCCACATACTTAGCGCTGCCTTCAACTAGATCATTGATGTAACCGACTTTATCTTCATTCGGCGCAATTTGGCGCCATTGCTGCAACCAATAGGCTGCATAGCTAAGGTGTAATGACTGTTGTTCGGGTTGTGCCAGCGCCGCCATTAAGGCATCAAATAACTGTAAACGATAATAGCGAGCATCGAAGTTGAGCGGAAAGACCTCGCCCTCATAACGCTTACCGTCTTCCAATACTCGCCATTCGGATTGAGCATAAAAATGGAAGGCTTCATGCAAGCCATTGCTCGCCCAGATTAAAAAAGCTAAATCCGTTGGCTTAGTGTCGCGAGTAAATTGGATGTTAGGCACTTCGAGCTGGATCAATACGCCCGGCTGGCCATTATATTGCGGAAAGCCGAAACTCACCGATAGACCCGAGTGCAGATTGACCGACTCTAACACACTGTTATCTTGGATTATTTCGCCACCAGGCTGTCGAAGCCAGACATTACCACCATAACTAAAGAGGTGTACTTTATCTTCAAGGCGAAAACCGGGCCACAAAGCTTCGCTCTGGCGACTATTCTGTGCCATAAAATCGAGGTAAAGACGGGCGAGTTGTTCCGGAGAGGCCTCATCGGCAAACGCGGGGGTAGCGGCAGAGACACCTAAAAGCCATAGGATCACTACCATAATATTTTTCATTTATCTGCCTAAACAAACACAAGGGGTTTACAAAACAGCGCTAGCATATAGCGCAATCAAGCAATAGTGAAACATTTGCAAAAAAATATTTTTACCCCAGAAAATCTCAGTCAAAACCAAATCAACGACTCCTAATGAAATCATATTTTTAGCACAATTTTGCATCACTTAGGCGATTGCGTTCGCAATAGGCTTAAGTCTTAGGTTCGCTCGGCTTATCTCCAAACCACAGTGCGAGTTTATCCGCCGCAAGGGATTTCACTTCATCATCGATATATAAGGTCACCATAGTCAGGGCAGCGGCAAGGGCACCTAAATCATCGGTAAAGCCAACTAAAGGAGTCAGATCGGGAATCGCATCTAAAGGCAAAACAAAATATGCTAACGCGCCGTAGATGACTGACTTAGCCCACTTAGGCGTATTGGGTTGTTGCGCTGCATAATAAAGCCATAGTGCCCGCTCGATGACCTCTCTACCTGCTTGACGACTAAAGAGTTTGATCTTGTTCCAAAATCCGCTGTCAGTAAATTGCTCATCCGCCATCATATTTCTCCAGTACCCTAAAGTTGTTTGGGTATACACCTATGCCACTTCACAGTGTACGACGATAAGCCGCAGGGGTCAGGCCAAATTGCTGCTTAAAACGTAAGGAAAACTTTTCCGCAGATTGATAACCACAGGCCAAAGCCACTTGCAATACTGGCTCGCTCGAATTCTGCAACATGGCTAAACCATGACAAAGCCGCACTTCTACCAGTAACTGCCTAAAACTAGTGTCTTCTAAGGCCAATTTACGCCTAAGGCTTGCCGTGCTCATGTGTAACTTGTCGGCAATATCCTCCTGCTGCCATGACGCCGAAGGACTCACACTCATCAAGGCCAAGGCCGCTTGAGTCACGCTGCGTTGGGTGTGTCCATACAACCAGTTCACACTGCGTTTATCCGGCAAACTTAACAGTAACGCGGCCAAATAATGTAGTTGAACAGGATCGGCCAGAGACAAGGTCAAACTCTGTAATAGCGCATTCCAAGCTAAGTCCACAGCGCGTGATATGTTTTGGACTGGCATAGGGTCACGCCAATCGGTAGCGCTTGATAAAATGCCTTGGGGTAAATCGTGGGGGAGTAATAACTGCACCGCCCGATAACGCCCAAGAAAAGGTCGATTAACAAAGCTAATATGCGAACCAGCAGGAATTAACAGTAACTGCCCTTGGCCTACTAAAACAGATTCATCTTGCCAGAGCAGAGACTTTTCACCATAGATAACCCGAATAATCGACGGCTGATGTACAGGGACTTGAGATAAAGATTGTGCCTGCTTCGAATCATATTCAAACATACGGATCATGACACCAGCCTAATTATCAATGGATTATCGATTATATACCGCAGTCAACTTGGCGTTGCCGAGCGCTTGTGCCCTGAGCATAAAGCCCAATAAGGCAGGGCTAGCATCCTTTGGCAATTCTAAAGCACTGGGTAATGCCCACACAGTAAATTCATACCTGTGAACGCCATGACCTTGGGGCGGGCATGCGCCACCAAAATTTGTAGTACCAAAATCGTTCTTCAAGGCAATGGCGCCTTTGGGCAGTGCATCAACATGCGAGCCCGCACCTTGTGCGAGCGAAGTTTGCGCTAAGGGTAAGTTATATATGGCCCAGTGCCACCAACCGCTGCCCGTTGGTGCATCAGGATCATAAGCTGTCACTGCAAATGCTTTAGTTCCTGTGGGCACCTCAGTCCAAGTCAGTTGCGGCGAAATATTTTCCCCTTGGCAACCAAAGCCATTAAACACTAATTGCGATGTCAGTTTATTGCCCTCGCTCATATCTTTGCTCGTTAATGTCATAGCACTTGCTTGTCCAACGAATAACCCAAGCACTAAACTCGCCCCTAACCACCCTTTATTCATGTCTATCTCCTATTCATGTTCGACCTGACTCACTTTACGTCAATCAAAAAAATAACATCTGCCCTAAAACGACAACTTTCTGCCCCAAATGCTCAAATGTGAGAAAAAAGTTATCATTTTTGCATTTTTCAAGCAGGAGGATGATTTTGTAACGAAAATATCTGCATAACAATGCAAATATGCAATGCGGTATAAATCAGAATGATGATTACAGCAGCCTTTAAATTAAGATTAGATATTTGAAATAAGATATTTTATGCAAATAATATTATTTAAATAATGCTGACAATATTTACTTTCATAATTTAGATAAAGATACTTAAGCATGATTGACTCCATTTAATATTGATAAATTAAGTTAAATTGACGTGCTAATTATTTAAAAATAAGACATAGGTCATGATTTTATTTATAACTCGCATATAAACTTCATTACGTAATAAAAACCTAACCATTTTCTCTAAGTCATAATGGAGTCGTATATGAAGAGGAAATCTAAAATTATGGCGCATATCAGGCGCACACGGCATATCATGATGCCTAGTCAACGTGACTATTTCGATCATTCCTTTATCTTCCTCCGCTAACCTTAGCGTAGGTAGTAGGCCAATTAACAGGTCTAAAGTGCTATTGCCCTAATAGGCGCAAACACTTATCGTACTGTTTTCATTTGGTTTATTATCTAACACCTTAATCAAAGCATTCTTTTATCAGTGCAATTTTACTGCGGCTAAGCTATTCATACGCTCAATAAATATATTTCTACTTATATTTATTTCGTAACTTTGGCATAACCACATTTAATCTGCGCACGGAATAGCTATATCTAATTTTCATACCATTAATGTTTTTAATTAGGTATAGGCACACTTGTATCTATTTTTTATAAAGTAAAAGGGAAATTAACTATGAAATCATTAAAAGTAGCCGCTAGCTTATCTGTTAGATCTTGTTTCGATATCGACAGAGAAGTTGTCAATGTATTAACCACAGATTTTTGCGATGTGGGCGCGGCTGTCGTCTCTGTTGATGATGTTAGAAATGGTATTGTTGAAAAGATTAAAAACACCGGATTGAAACTGCCCATTTTCGTTTCAGTTTGCTGTGAAGAAACCTTCCCTGATGATGTTTGCTCATCGATTACAGGGGTATTTGAACTCTGCGGTGATAACACTGACTTCTACGGAAAACAGGTTGAGACTGCAATAAGTAAATATGAACAAGCGCTATTGCCACCTTTCTTCGGTACGTTAAAAAAATACGTCGAAATGGGTAACTCTACCTTTGCCTGTCCTGGTCACCAAGGTGGACAATTCTTCCGTAAACACCCTGTGGGCCGCCAATTCTTCGACTTTTTTGGCGAAACAATTTTCCGCGCGGATATGTGTAATGCCGACGTGAAACTGGGTGATTTACTGATCCATGAAGGCGCTCCACTGGAAGCACAGAAATACGCTGCCAAAGTTTTTAATGCCGATAAAACCTATTTCGTACTTAACGGCACTTCGTCATCAAATAAAGTCGCGACTAATGCACTGTTAGCGAAAGGCGACCTCGTGTTATTCGACCGCAATAACCACAAATCAAACCACCATGGCGCATTAATTCAAGCAGGTGCTACACCTGTTTATTTAGAAACGGCACGTAATCCCTTCGGATTTATTGGTGGCATTGATGCCCACTGTTTCCAAGAGTCCTATTTAAGAGAGCAAATTCGTGAAGTCGCGCCAGAAAGAGCCGATGAAAAACGCCCGTTCCGCTTGGCGATAATCCAACTCGGCACCTATGACGGCACTATCTACAATGCTCGACAAGTGATTGATAAAATTGGCCATCTTTGTGACTACGTCTTATTCGACTCGGCTTGGGTGGGTTATGAACAGTTCATCCCTATGATGAATGACTGCTCACCACTCTTGCTCGAACTGACTGCTGAAGATCCAGGCATTATCGTGACTCAGTCGGTGCATAAACAGCAGGCAGGTTTCTCACAAACCTCGCAAATCCATAAAAAAGATAAACATATCAAAGGCCAAGATAGATATTGCAACCATAAACGCTTCAACAACGCCTTTATGATGCATGCCTCTACCAGTCCCTTCTATCCTTTATTTGCGGCGCTAGATGTAAATGCGAAAATGCATGAAGGCGCAAGCGGTCGTTATCTGTGGCGCGAAGCGGTAAAGGCGGGTATCGAAGCACGTAAGCTATTGCTCAAAAAGTGTAAATATATCAAACCATTCGTGCCAACAATGATCGATGGCCGCCTATGGCAAGACTATGAAACCGAACAAATGGCCGATGACTTACGCTTCTTCGAATTCGAACCTGGTCAGAAATGGCACTCCTTCGAAGGTTATGAAAAAGGCCAATACTTTGTTGACCCTTGTAAGTTCTTATTAACAACACCGGGCATAGATGCTGAAACAGGCAAATATACCGAATTTGGTATTCCAGCGACTATTCTGGCTAACTTCTTACGGGAAAATAATATTATTCCAGAGAAGTGCGACTTGAATTCGATTTTATTCCTGATGACACCTGCGGAAGATATGGCCAAGATGCAACATCTGGTATCACAAATATCTCGTTTCGAGAAATTAGTCGATGAAGATGCGCCATTATCTGAAGTATTACCTAACGTTTATAACGCCAATAAAGCCCGTTATAAAGACTATTCTATCCGCCAACTCTGCCAAGAAATGCACAATCTTTATGTCAGCCATGACGTAAAACAACTGCAGAAAGAAATGTTCCGTAAAGCGCATTTTCCTACAAAAGTGATGGACCCGCAGGAAGCAAACCTAGAGTTTATTCGTGGCAAAGTAGAATTAGTCCCACTCTCGCAAATTGAAGGAAGAATTGCAGCAGAAGGTGCACTCCCTTACCCACCAGGCGTGTTATGTATGGTGCCAGGTGAAATATGGGGCGGTTCTGTTCAGCGTTATTTTCTTGCCCTTGAAGAAGGCATCAACCTATTACCTGGATTCTCACCAGAACTGCAAGGTGTTTATCTCGAAAATACCGCAGACGGTAAAATTCAAGCAATGGGCTATGTACTAAATAAATAATGAAGACTGACTGCAGAGTTTATTAACCCCACTCTGCAGTCAAATTCATGCCTCCTATAATAAGTCACCTAAATTAGGTTATTAGTATGAGTAAATCAGACAATAAAATTGGCGTCGTCCAATTAACTATTATCACCATAGTCAACATGATGGGTTCGGGCATTATTATGCTGCCAACCCAATTAGCTCAAGTCGGTACTATCTCCATTTTATCTTGGTTAGTAACAGCAGCAGGGTCAACAGCCCTCGCCTTCGCTTTTGCTAAGTGCGGTATGTTCAGTAAAAAATCCGGTGGTATGGGCGGTTATGCCGAGTATGCCTTCGGCCGTTCTGGCAACTTTATGGCCAACTACACCTATGCCGTCTCGCTGTTAATCGCCAACGTCGCGATTGCTATCTCTGCCGTGGGTTACGCTGCCGTGTTGCTCGAAGTTAACTTAAGCCCGATGGCAATTTGTCTTGCGACCATTGGCGTACTTTGGTTGGCAACCATTGCTAACTTCGGTGGTGCCCGCATCACGGGTCGCGTCAGTAGCGTGACTGTGTGGGGGATTATTCTGCCTGTGATTGGCGTATCTTTAATTGGTTGGTTCTGGTTTGACATCGACCTCTATAAAGGCGCATGGAACCCGCATGATATGCCATTCTTCAAAGCGTTAGGCGGTTCTATCGCTATGACTTTGTGGGCGTTCCTCGGTTTAGAATCGGCCTGTGCAAACTCAGAAGCCGTCGATAACCCAGAAAAAAACGTACCTATCGCCGTTATGGGCGGTACCTTAGGTGCAGCAGTGATTTATATCGTTTCCACTAACGTCATTGCCGGTATTGTGCCAAATGCCGAGCTTGCCATGTCGAATGCGCCATTCGGTTTAGCCTTTGCACAAATGTTTAATCCAGTAGTCGGTAAAATCGTGATGGCCTGCGCCATTATCTCCTGTACTGGATCACTCTTAGGTTGGCAGTTCACTATTGCCCAAGTGTTTAAAGCCTCTGCTGATGAAGGATTTTTTCCTAAAATATTCTCTAAAGTTAGTAAAGCCGATGCGCCAATTTGGGGCATGACTATTATCGTCTCGATCCAAACAGCATTATCTCTAATGACCATTAGCCCATCACTGAGTAAGCAGTTCGAAGCACTCGTTAACCTCGCCGTCGTCACCAACATTGTGCCTTATATCTTATCTATGGCCGCGCTTGGCATAATGCAAAGACAGCAAAAAGTGCCTATCAATAAAGCCCGCGTTGCCAACGTGATCGCCGTAATCGGTGCGTTATATAGCTTCTACGCTCTATACAGTTCTGGCGAAACCGCAGTGATGCTTGGCGCCATAGCCACCTTCTTCGGTTGGACTATTTTCGGCGTAATCTCAAACCAAGCGCCTGTTGCCGACACACGTCCAGCCTAAATATGGCTAACGCATGATCGAAAACAATTAATACCAACATCCACATCAAGACTAACGATAACTCAGGGATCATAGGCCAAGCCTATGATCCCCTGGAGAATACTTGCTCATTATCGGGGGATTTATGAATAAGACTTGTCTCGCTTTAGTGTTACCTATGCTATTAACGGCCACCAGCAGTCAGGCGGTAGAGCTCTATAAAGATCAAAAAAACACATTAGATTTAACCGGTTGGTTAGGGTTTGCAGCATTAAATGACAGCCACGATACTTCAGTTATCGACGACTCATCACGCCTAAGATTCAGCTTCGAGCGCAGCGAGAAAAATGGCTGGACCGCTTTCGCTACCACAGAATGGGGGATCAACATGGTCTCCAGCGACGATGGGCTAGTGATGCAAGGGGGCAAACTCGCCGCCGAAAAAACCGATGATTTTCTCTATAACCGCTTAGGTTATGTTGGCATGTCCCATGATACATTGGGCAACCTGAGTTTCGGTAAACAATGGGGCGCCTACTACGATGTCGCAGGCACTACAGATTTACCGAACGTATTTGCAGGTTACAGCGTTGGCGCTTACACCTTCGGTGATGGCAGCCTCACAGGTACAGGCCGTGCCGATTCCGCCTTCATTTACCGTAATAATTTAGGCCCAGTACAAATCGCCCTGCAATATGCCGCCAAAACCAATGGTGATGTCAGCCTAAAAAACGATGACGGTAGCGAGATGACCAACTCAGAACTGAGTTTTGACAGCAGCTACGGCGCCAGTATCACTTATGCGATAACCGATAAATTTAAGCTACTAGCAGGTTTTAACCGCGGTGATTTTGAAGGCCACTTAGGCAATACTCAAGTCGATGAAACCAATGAAATTATGGGCATTGGTGCCATGTATGGTGACTACTATCACTATGCCGAAGGACGTGAGGCCAACGGTCTCTATGTGGGCTTTAACGCTCACAAAAGTAAAAATAATGAACTGGTCAATGGCGATCTCTACGACGCCACTGGTGCCGAGTTGATGACGGCCTATCAATTCGACAACGGTTTTGTGCCCATGGTTGTACTCAGTTATTTAGATTTAGACACAGATGCAGCTACGCCGATTCAAGGTCAATGGACTCGCCAATTTGCCATGCTGGGGCTGCATTATCGCTACAGTAACGACACTGTGATGTTTGCCGAGATGAAGCTAGATTTCAGTGATATGGATGATCCTGCATTTGAAGCACAGGAAGACAACAGCTTCGCAGTGGGGATTAACTACTTTTTTTAGGACTAAAGGAGATGTTAGCTAAGGTTTCTAAAGCGCTCATTCTACTTTGGCATTGCTTAGTCGCATGAAGCAGGACAATTTTGAGTATCAGTCTTTAGTGACAGTTCTAATCACATGTTGAGTTAAATCATGTTTAGCAGGATAGGCAGCTCGCGTCATCGCTCATATGCGTGAGCTTATTTGAGACTGAGGTGCGGCGCACGTTCCGTCTACAAACGCTCGCCGTAACACTCATTGGATGGTACCGCTGGCTTACCATTATCTCTACGCCACTCCAAGTTAGTTTCTGGAGTGGCTTTTTTTCTAAAAAATTGAGCGGTTTAAGCCGATGTGCATTACGACTTTGCGCTTGACTTCAATGGCCAACGTTTACCCTACCCTTCGCCATTTATCGCATTAATACAGCGTTGTACGACTTCTTCGAAAGTGCCATCTATGCTCACTTGGATAACATCAGCTTCATCGGTCGCGGGCATTTCCAGCGTGTCGAACTGACTCTTGAGCAGCTCAATCGGCATAAAGTGGGCTTTTCTGGCAAACATGCGTTCTTTGACTAATTCAAAGTCACCGTATAGATGAATGAACACCAGCTTGCTGTTGTTCTGACGGATTAAGTCACGATACTGGCGACGCAGTGCAGAGCAGACAATCACCCCCTGCTCCCCCTTTTGCTCAATGCTATACACAGCGTCGTTGATGCGCTCAAGCCAAGGAGCGCGATCGCTATCATTGAGCGGTGAGCCAGATTTCATCTTGATAATATTGGCTCTAGGATGCAGATCATCACCATCAATAAATTTCGTCTCTAAAGCCTCTGCGACCGCGGCACCAATCGAAGATTTGCCACAACTAGAGACGCCCATGAACACATAGCTATTGCCTTTTTTTCTCTCAGTCACTTTGTTAACCTCATGCCAATTCTCGAATTTAGTCACTTCCCACTCTACCATATTACGGGTAACATGTTACCGGTAACCTACAAAAATGTGGACAACTTAACTAACAAGGAAAAGTCCTCTTATGTCTGATATGTCATTGATTCTGACAGCACTGGGTTCAATCGCCCTGCTACTGTTCTTAGTGATGAAAGTGAGATTACATGCAGTAGTATCACTGATACTGGTGTCGATCATTGCCGGCCTTTTCTCTGGCATGAACCCAGCTGATATTACCAATACGATTCAACAAGGTATGGGGGGAACACTGGGCTTTGTGGCGGTGGTGGTCGCTTTGGGAGCCATGTTTGGCCGGGTAATGGAAGAGACTGGCGCGCTAGATCAGATAGCCCATACACTGCTGAATAAATTTGGTAACGACAAAGCTCACTGGGCCATGACCTTTACAGGCTTTATCTGTGCATTACCTCTCTTCTTCGATGTTGCTGTGGTACTGCTGATTGGCATCGCCTTTGCCGTGGTTCGTAAAGGGGGCGGCAGCGTCGTTAAAATTGGTATTTCACTGCTCGCGGGTATTGCCACCTGTCAGGCATTTCTCATCCCTGCACCAGGGCCTATTTTGGTCGCTTCCCAGCTCAATGCCGACTTTGGCTACATGATAGTCTTCGGTTTATTGGCATCGATTCCGGCAATGATTCTAGGCGGCCCACTCTTTGCCAGCCTCATCTCGCAAAGAGTCCATGTTGAGTTGCCTGCCCACGAGCAGCAGGAAAAAGGTGAACGAGAAGGCGGACCTATCCCCTCATTCGCGCTATCAATCAGTATTGTGGTGTTCCCACTGCTGCTTATCGGTTTAAAGACTGTGGTGTCACGCTTTATTGATGAAAAATCCGATCTGCATAATTGGCTCGCCTTGATAGGTCATCCCTTCACGGCCATTTTGCTAGCCTGTTTAATCGCATTCTATGTGCTGGGCGTGAGACGCAATATTCCCAATGAGCGCATCATGGAAATCTGTAGCAGTGCGTTACAACCTGCTGGGATCATTATTCTCGTCACCGGTGCTGGCGGCGTGTTTAAGCAAGTGTTGATCGATTCGGGTGTCGGCGATGCATTGGGGAATATGTTGGCAGGTTCGGGATTACCGATTGTAATACTAGCATTTATTTTGTCGGCGTCGGTGCGCGTGATCCAAGGGTCGGCAACCGTGGCCATGTTAACGGCTTGCGGCCTTATCATCCCAATACTTGAACCACTAAACTTAGATGGTGCTCAATTGGCGGCAATTACGATTGCCATTGGCGGTGGTTCGATTGTGCTCTCGCACGTTAATGACTCAGGCTTCTGGCTCGCTAACCGTTTTCTTGGATTATCAGAAAAACAAACGCTGCAAACGTGGACTGTGATGGAGACCATTATAGGTACGACGGGCGGCATAGTCGCAGTCATCATCTCTGCGTTTCTCTAACGATAACCTGTGATGACAAACATAAGTCGTTAAGCGAAAGAACGAGGGGAAGTCTACAGTGTTTCCCCTAAATCAATACGATAGCCCAGATCGATAACCGATTCTGCTATCTCTTTGCCATTTAACCTGTCTAATAGCTCAGTAGCAGCAATTCGACCAATCTCTTTTCTCGGCGTAATAATGCTCGCCAATTTTGGCGTCATAGATTGGCCAATATCATGGCCATGAAACCCTGCAACGCCAATTTGTTCAGGGATCTTGATGCCTTGTCTTTGACACTCAAATATCACCCCCGCCGCTAAATCATCGTTGGTGCAGAAAAAACTATCCACATAGGGATATTTCGCTAATGTTTGTTGCAATAACGACGCCCCCAAGGAAAACGACGAGGCCTCATTTGTGGTCATCGCCAAAGGTGTAAGCTGAGCTTGCTGCATCGCTAACTCGTAGCCTCGCATCTTAAGCTGAGTACGAATATCCATGCGCGCGCCTAGGTAGGCAATGTGGCGATAGCCTTGTGCAATCATGGCCTTAACCATTTCGCATGCGGCCGCAGTGTTATCGAAACCCACACACTGTTGAATCGAAGGCGACACGCTATCCATCATTTCGATGACCGGAATGCCCGCCGTTTCAATCATTCGCACGGTACGCGGCGTGTGGTAACTTTCGGACAAGAGTAAGCCATCGATATTGTAAGAGAGCAGTGATGCAACCCGCTCTTCTTCTAATTCAGCCTGATACCCGTAGTGAGCCAGCATGGTTTGATAACCGCGTTTGCCGGTCACATTCTCGATACCGCGCAGCACTTCAGCAAATACTTGGTTGGTTAACGAAGGCACTAACACGCCAATGGCGCGACTGGTTGCTTGCGCTAAAATTTCCGGCGCGCGATTAGGAATATAACCTAAGGTTTCTAGTGCGACAGCAATCTTCTCTTGAGTGCTTTGTGCCACCCTTGTTGGATTTTTTAAATAGCGACTCACCGTCATTTTGGTGACCCCAACTTGATCGGCAACGTCTTGAAGACTGGGTCTACGCTTTTTATTCATAATATCTAATGTTAGTTAACGAACCGCGGATATGGGTGAGATGTATAGCTAAAATATCGAATATAAACAAATAGTAGACATAAACATCAGACAGGGATCTTATAATAGTTCGCCCAGCGATACCAGTTGAGGACTATTTTAGCGGAATGACCATGCTAGCTAGGCCACTCCAAACTCATATCTGGAGCGGCCTTTGAACATTATTTGTGATGGTGAAAAGTGTTACTTAGCCTGTTGGCGCCCCTGAGAGGGCTTTCCTGCAGGTTTACCACCCGTTTTTGATGGGCTTCCGCCTTGAGCACTGCTGTTCGCTTGAGCGCCGCCGGCCTTAAAACCAGACTGGCCGAAGGGCGCTTTTGCTCCCGGACGGCTCGAATGGACTCCACTAGGTTTAGAGCCAGTTGGTTTAGATCCCGTTGGCTTAGCGCCATTCGCAGCGGGTTTTCCACCTTTGCTGGCAGGTTTTGACTCAGCACCAGCCTGAGTTTGTGCGCCGCCTTTCGCCGCACCTTTAGATTTGCCATCGCCCTTGCGGTCATCAAATTGATTACTCGAGAAGCGCGTAAAGGCTTTTTGGCCTTGGTTGGCATCTTTCATCCACTTAGGTCCGCGCTCATTTCGACCTTCTGGCGGCACTAACTGATGCGGACTATTACCGATCAAGTCTTCACGCCCCATGGCGGTTAAGCCTTCACGGATTAATGGCCAACCCGCAGGATCGTGATAACGGAGCAATGCTTTGTGCAAGCGACGTTGGCGCCCTTTCTTCGGCACCGATACCACTTCGCTGGTGTGCTTAACGTTTTTCAGCGAGTTTAACTCGGTATGATAAATCGTGGTCGCATTCGCCATCGGTGACGGATAAAAATTCTGTACTTGATCGAGCTTAAACTTACGTTCCTTCAACCACAACGCTAAGTTCACCATGTCTTCGTCGGTCGTACCTGGATGCGCCGAAATAAAGTAAGGGATCAGGAACTGCTCTTTGCCCGCTTCCTTAGAAAACTTATCGAACAATTCTTTAAACTTATCGTAGGCGCCCATGCCAGGCTTCATCATCTTACTGAGCGGACCTTCTTCGGTATGCTCAGGGGCGATTTTTAAGTAGCCGCCCACATGGTGCTGCACTAACTCTTTAACGTAAGCAGGATCTTCGATTGCCAAGTCGTAACGCACGCCAGAGGCGATCAATACTTTCTTGATACCAGGTACAGCACGCGCCGCGCGGTACAGGTCGATAGTGTGTTTATGATCTGTGCCTAAGTGGCCGCAAATCGATGGGAACACACAGGATAAACGACGACAGGTTTTTTCAGCCTTCTCGCTGGTACAACCTAAACGATACATGTTGGCGGTTGGGCCGCCTAAATCGGAAATCACCCCAGTAAAGCCTGGCACTTTTTCCTGAATATCTTTGATTTCTTTAACAATCGACTCTTGTGAACGACTCTGAATGATTCTGCCCTCATGCTCGGTAATCGAGCAGAAAGAACAGCCACCAAAGCAACCACGCATGATGTTGATTGACGTCTTGATCATGTCATAGGCAGGGATTTTTTCCTTGCCGTAAATCGGATGAGGAATACGCTGGTAAGGTAAATCGAATACGGCATCCATCTCATCGGTATTGAGCGGCCATGCGGGCGGATTCACCCAAACGGCGCGGTCGCCATGGGGTTGAAATAACGCACGGGCACAACCTGGGTTTTGCTCTTGGTGCAAAATCCGTGAAGCATGGGCATATAAATATTTGTCTTCAGAGACTTTTTCAAACGCTGGCAGCAGCACATAGGTTTTATCCCATGGCTTAGGTTTAGGCGGTTGAACGCTAATAGGCTTAGGGGCTTCGTTATCGAAAATTTTCACATCCGACGGGCCAGACAAGTTAGCACAACCCACATCATCGGCGCCGTAAGGATTCGGCAGCGGCTCTATCTTGTGCAGTTGGTCAATCTTGCGCGAGTCCATACCGCGCCATTCGGGCAGTGGCTCTTTACGGATAACAGCTGTGCCACGCACATCGTGCAACGAGCTTATCGGTTCACCGGCTGCTAAGCGGCGTGCCACTTCAACTAAAGGACGCTCGGCGTTGCCGTACATCAAAATGTCGGCCTTGGCATCGAAAATCACACTGCGACGCACTTTGTCCGACCAATAATCGTAATGGGCGATGCGGCGTAAACTGGCTTCGATACCACCAATAATCACAGGCACATCTTTAAAGGCTTCTTTACAACGCTGGGTGTACACAGTCACGGCGCGATCTGGGCGCTTACCACCAATATCCCCCGCAGTATAAGCATCGTCGGAGCGTAAACGACGGTCGGCAGTGTAACGGTTGATCATCGAATCCATGTTACCGGCGGTGACGCCAAAAAACAGATTCGGGCGGCCCAATTGCATAAAGGCGTCTTTGCTCGACCAATCTGGCTGGGAAATAATCCCAACTCGGTAACCCTGAGCCTCTAACATACGGCCGATCACCGCCATGCCAAAGCTTGGGTGATCCACATAAGCGTCGCCTGTGACTATGATGATGTCACAGCTATCCCAACCAAGCTTATCCATCTCCTTGCGAGACATAGGTAAGAAAGGCGCAGTGCTGTCGCCCGTGGCCCAATACTTGGGATGACTAAAGAGTGTGGATTCAACTTGCATGGATTGTGACCCGAAAACGTAATGTCGAATAAAGGCGCCACGAAAATAAGTTACGCCAATTTAGGGACGCGGAGTATAGCAGGGAATGGAGGATAAATGCGATTAAAAAAACACCAATCTAGGCATTTTCAGGGGTATTTGAGCCAGAAGCGTAATACCCCTAAATCCGCTATGGATATGGCTTAGGGCGGAATTGACCGCCCAAACCTGCGAGCCTAGAGACCCTTTCCTAAACCTTGAGCAAAATGCAACAAATTCACCAACGCCAAACTGATAATCACTAGCCAAGTGAGCAATACGCCCCAAAAACGACCAAAATGGTAACCACCTTGGCCTTGAGTTAAGCCAATAGCATGGAGTAAGCGCGCCACTATCCACACGGTCCCAAAACAGTGTAAATAAAATGCAGGCAAGCCACCCGCTTCGGCCACCAGCATTAAAATCAATACGATAGGCGCATTTTCGATCAGGTTAACATGCACTCGATTAGCCAAAGCTAAGGTGCTGTTACCACCATCGCCTAGGCCGATTTTCTGACCTCGCCTTAATTTCACTACTCGATAAGCCAAAGCGACAATTAATAGCCCTGTGAGGCTAGCGTAAAGACCCGTTACCATCAAAGACATGCCTATTTCCCCTTATCAAAAAGCTGACTATAGCCCGAGCTGCAAAAAATCAGCAATTTATTTGTATTAAGGTTAAAAGCCATTAACCTTTTATAGACAAGATAGGTTAATATGCGCGCGTCATTCCCTACAACTTTTTATACAGTGAATACCCCGATTGGATAACGACGAGTTTATCGAAAAACGCAGATTTATCATAAAGCTAGGCAAAGCCTTGCATAAGTTTGGCACACCCGCTTATCGTCTAGAAACCCACTTACAAACCGTTGCTCGCACCTTAGGTATCGAAGGCTATTTCCTTATTTCTCCGACGTCGATGACCTTCGTTTTGCAACATGATACCGATCAAGAATATAACCATGCCGCTCGCGTTAAGCCCGGTGAACTCGATTTAGGTTCACTCGCCCGCACCGATGAATTGGTCGATGAGTTAACCTCAGGTAAACGCACTTTGGCCGAGGCCTTAGATCGCTTAGAAGAAATTGCCAATAAACCCAATCCCTATGGCCCTGTATTAACTTGCTTTTCTTTTGGAACTTCTGCCGCCGCTTTCGCTATGCTGATGGGCACGGGTTGGAACGATGTATTTTGGTCAGGATTATTAGGCTTATTCGTCTATGGCTTGGTATACCGTGCCGAACGCTCGGCCCGCATGGCCGAAGTGCTCGAACCCTTCGCCACTATCCTTTGCGCCATCGCAGCCTGTGGCATAGCGCGTATCGATCCAAATATTAATATCCCAGTAGTGATCCTCTCCTCCATTATTATTTTTATTCCCGGCTTAGCCTTAACCTTAGGTTTAGCCGAACTCGCCGCACGGGATTTAATTTCTGGCACGGCGCGCATCATGGATGCGAGCATGCAATTATTTAAGCTGTACTTTGGCGCAGTGCTCGGCATGGCAATCGGTAAAGCTATGTTCGGCGAAGCGATTCACATAGAACCTGAGGGTTTACCTCGCTGGGCAATTTGGTCGGCGGTTCCGATTCTATCTATGGCGCTGGTTTTTATTTTCAAAGCAAGGATGCAAGATTCGCCTTGGGGCGTATTGGCTGGGATAGTGGCGTTTTTCTCAGCCATGCTCGGCGGACATTATTTTGGTGATTCGGTGGGGATCTTCTTTGGTGCCTTAGCAGTAGGAATTTATTCTAACCTCTTCGCCCGCTGGATGAAGGCGCCAGCCTCCATCGCCCTGTTGCAGGGAATAGTGATCTTAGTCCCCGGCAGTAAAACCTATATCGGACTCAATGCACTGATCTCAGGAGAGACCATGCTCAATCAGTCGCACATAGGCTCGCAAATCTTTTTGATTTTTATGTCGCTGATTGCGGGGCTCATCTTTGCTAACGTCGCTGTCCCACCTAGGCGTACACTGTAACAATCGCTAATCCGGCTGGAGCCCGCGCCCAGCCGCTACCTCAAGATAATCTTAAGCTAACCTTAAGTAAAATAAGAAACTTATTAAAATGTTTCCTTGACTAACACTCGTTTTCCATGTGTTATTAAATTGTGAATTGCAACGTGAAATTGTTTTCGCTGCAGTCGTCGATTTCATGGGAGTGGCCTTTTATGCAGAAATTTTTTCAGTATGCATGCATCCTATCTTGTTGTGTTGGCAACCTAATCAGGATTGCCCAAGCAGAAGAGGCTAAGCTCGCCGATCCCGCAAACCAAGATCAAACCAAACAAAAAGTCAGCAAGATTGTGGTGGTCAATAACCCCATTTTTGATGAGTCAGATCCCGATGCTTTTTTCATTCACCGCTGGGCTAACGCCCTGCATATCAATACCAAAGAATATGTGGTTCTCGATAATCTAACCTTCAGCGAAAATGATACTGTCACACAAAAAGATCTCGACGAATCCCAACGACTTTTGCGGGCAATGCCTTACATTCGCGATGCGAAAATTTATATCGCAGAAAAAGATCCCCAAGCCGATGTCGATCCATCCGTTGAGTCCGTGGTGGTGGAGACCTGGGATAATTGGTCATTATTACCGACAGCGAGTTTGAGTAGTTCAGGTGGCGACACCCGTTACTCCTTCGGGCTCAAAGAAGACAACTTGCTTGGAACGGGGATCCGCACTCGACTTAAATATCAATCCAATGAATCCCGGAATGGCTATAAATTTGCTTTCGAAGCGCCGCTCAGCATTATTGAACACGGCACAGTTGCCGCTGAGTTCTACGACAATAGCGACGGCCAAGCTAAACACGTTTATGTGAGTAAGCCCTTCTATTCCCTCAATACGAGTACCATGTATTCGGCGGAGTTTTTAGACGATAACCGTACAGATACCCTCAGACAAAATGGGCAAGAGGTGAATGAGTTCACACACACAGTCGACTATCTCAATCTGCAATATGGCTGGTTAATTAATAAAAACAGTCAGCACCTTTCTCGCTTTATTACTGGTGTCACCCAAGACAAGCACGAGTTTGCCCATTCTGAGCGCTATCCTACGTCCATGCTCCCTCAAGACAGGGACTTTATGTACCCTTGGGTCGCGTACGAGTTTATCGAAGATGATTTCCACGTACTGAATAATGTTCACCTGATCACCAATAATGAAGACTTTAACTTAGGTTGGCATCACTATGTGCAATTCGGCATAGAAACCAATGATATAGGTGATAATAATCCCTTAGGCTACCACGTTAACTGGCAAAGCACTGGCGGGTATAAGTTTAACGATCAACTGTGGCTGTTAGAAATGGGGGGAACAAGCACTATCGGCACCACTCAAAAAGATACTTATAAGGTCGATGTTCAAGCCGAATACTTCTATCAAATTCATCCTAAGTGGACGGCTTATGGCAAAGCTTGGGCTAGCCTTTCACAGAACACTTATCTGGATCTAACAAAAGGATTAGGGGATGAAACTGGCGTGCGCGGTTATCCAAACGAATACCAACAAGGGGATAATCAGTGGTTACTGACCGCCGAGATACGCAACTACCCCAATATCAACTTATACCAACTGGCTGAATTAGGCTGGGCAGTCTTTGCCGATCTGGGTCAAGCTTCCGGCGGCCAACTCGCCGAGAATAACGAAGTCAGCGGTCCACTGGGTAGCATAGGCATAGGCGCGCGGATTTATTCCTCTCGATCCAGCTATGGCAACGTAGCCCATATTGATTTTTCACTCCCTTATACGGGCGGCGAGTCAGTAAACAGCTGGGAATGGCGATTCCTAGTGAAAAGCAGTTTTTAAACTAAGGTACATAATAATCGTATGAACTATGTACTTTTTAAGACAATCTTTGGCGCCTTGTGGCCTAAAATAATCCTGACGCTATCTGCCTGACCTCCTGTTCAACCCTCTGTACCAGAGAAGCGTCTGCCAATATGGGAGAACCGCAATTAAAGGGAGGTTTAGGATCATATTCAAACAATAACTGCAGTGTTTTAGCCTGTTGTTCACCCTCTATATTGGCAATGAGTGCCAAAGCAAAATCGAGCCCTGCAGTAATACCGCCGCCACTGATCCGATTACGGTCAATCACAATACGTTTATTTTCAAAAGTAATTTGAGGATATTGTGCCAATACTGAAGCATAAGCCCAGTGAGTGGTCGTGCGATAACCATTAAGTAAACCTGTTGCTGCAAGAATCAAGGCACCAGTGCATACAGATGTAATGTATTGCGCTTGCTCCCCCTTGCGTTTTAAGAAAGAAATGACTTTCTCATCCTGTATTTGCGCCAAAGGATTTGCGCTCCCAGGCACTAAAAGGATATCTATCGGCGGACAATTATCGAAATCGTAATTAGGTTGTAAGTTAACGCCCGCATCACAGGGTAATAGCATGCTGGTTTTCGCAAAAGTGAAAGTTTCAAAAGATGGCACAAAGGCTAAAAACTGTAGTGGCCCATAGGCATCGAGCATCGTCATGCCGGGATAAAGAAAAATACCTACTCTTAATTTGTGTTTGATTGGATAATTTGTTTTATCACTTTGAGCAGCTTCAATATTTTCACTCATCACAGATTCTCCATCGGTAGTGACAATTTCATATTTCAGGTAACACTGTCATTGCAGTTAACCCTATGACCGTCACTATAAAGCCCATTATTCCTAACCATCAGGCACAAACCCGCCCGCATGTTTCAAATGGTACACCTGAGCCTATCTGTTCCACTTAAGCAAAAATCACAACACAAGAGCCATTGAGGCTAAGGTATAATCACACGCCTAAACTGAGTTGAATTTAAAGTGGGATCCAATATGCACACAAAGCACTGCATGCACATAGCGAAAAGCCCGCGGGCTGTGCTCAAGGTTCTCCACGCTTTTAAGGAAATGCTGAAACAGCAAGATTATCGTGATATTGCAGTGGCAGATATTGCCTACAAAGCCGATGTCGGACGTACGACGTTTTATCGCTACTTCAAGCGTAAGCTGGATATTCTTATTGCACTCCATCAAAATATTTTTGAAAATATCTTTGAAGATCTACAGTCAACCGAAGACTGGCTTTCAACTAATACACCCCCCTCATTGGAAAAACTGCTTATTACTTTTAGCCGAAACAGCATGTTTCGCCGTTCCATGTCATTTAGACTAGGTAGCGACCTCGATGCAGCAACTAAACAATTACAAACTAAACTTGTGCAACATATCGAAAATAAATTGATCAACACCTTCAACACTGACGAATTTATTATCCCAAGCCACACGTTGGCCCACAGCATAGCCGCTCTTTATTTAAGCCAAATTCAACAACTTATTGCCAGCCCTCATCCCTGTCCTACACAACAAGCCAAGTACTTACATCTGCTTACGCGGGGTATCATTTTAGCGGCGTTAACGAAAAGAAACGCATATCTAAACCAATGAAAGTAATCATGGTAAAAGTTACGGCGTTTAAATAATGATCAAACAATTAGCTTGGTAATCCAACGCAGGCCAAAGGTGCTACGCAGTAGTTTTACAGTACTGTTGTGGCGCAGCTGAAACAGACAACCAAGGCTAAAACTGACGATTAAACCTGGTGTCGACCCTATAAAATCACGACTGCTTTGCGCTAATTGTCGTTTCCTCATCAGTAACAAATCATGCTGCAACTGGCCTTGTTCCGTCAGCACTGTCAGCTGCAACTGCTGTTTTTTAAGTAACTGTTGAATTAGCATACTCGCGCCCCCTATTTTTGATGTCCCGACTCTCGAGTCGAGAACAAAAGCTGTAATTGCTGCCAAGTCTTCGAAAAGCCCGTTTGTGACAACACATAGCCAAGACTACGCCAACACCAAAGCAATAAAACAAACTGTAGTACCACCAAAGCGCTCACAGTGGCTAATAACGAACCACTCAATTGAAACAGCATATAGCCCAACAGCAATAAAATACTGCCCCAGAATAACGTAATGCCAGTACCAAAACAGACGACTAAAGCCGCAGCGATAATCAGGCTACGCCCTGTTAACCGCCATTCTGCCGTTGCTATTTTCCCGGCCAACTGCAACTGCTCGAGATAGGCTTGCTTCACTGAACTGCTAAGAATAGCTATTTCAGCCAGTTGCTCAATTGCCTGATCAATAACGTTATGCTGGGCAGCAGCGGATGCTGTCTGCCCAGTTTTAGCGGTTTGCGCACTATGCTGGACGGGCCTTTGTTCTGGCGCCTCTGACCTTGCACGGTTTTGCATAAATCCACCTTAGCGACGGCGCAGCAAGGCCGTTAATACCACCCCGGCGGCAAACGCAATCCCAGCAGTAGCCAATGGATTTTGCGCTGCCAACTCACGGGTTTTGCTATAAGAACTTTGCAGTTGTAATTTGATTTCCTCCTGCTTGAGCGCCAGAGTTTCCTGTGAGCTAGCTGCCGTTTTACGCAAAGTGTCTTCTGCAACAGCGGCTTTCTCTGCCACTGCGTCAACGGCATGGTGCGTCACTTCAGTTGCTTTCGCTGTTGTGGGTGAATTTAAAGCACTGCTATCTTTACTGTTAGTTTGTTCTGCTACGCTTTTTGAACTGGCCATAGAAAGCCTCCTTGGTGAACACTGTGCAATGCAACAAGATGCTGCACTTTGCGTACAAACCAATGCAATGGCTATACCAAACAATATAATTTCATAAAAACAAAAGGTTATAACTCTACCATTTCTATTAACCCTCCCAGTTAACGGTAGATGTTACCTGCATTGAGTAATTTTTACCTGCGACGAAGAAAGACTGGAAATGGCTGTAATGGCGGCTAAACTGAAAGCTAAATAAGCGATAGACGGGATGTACAGGAGAACGAGCTAACTCTGATTTTTTAATGAGTTAATCAAATAAAATTGATCATTACCGTATAAATTAAAAAACAAAAAGCCCGTTTGTCATTACGACAAACGGGCTTTTTGTTGAATGAGGTGAGTTGGCCGATAAGCCGGGTCCTGTCTTGGACAGTCATTCATCTAGGCCTGCAATCGCTCACAGGCTCAAGCGACCTACCCGGTTCCAACGCGAGCCACGCCATACGGAACCCTATTTGGTCTTGCTCCGGGTGGAGTTTACCTTGCTACGAACTATTGCTAGCCGCACGGTGCGCTCTTACCGCACCCTTTCACCCTTACCGACCTGATAAATCAGGCAGGCGGTCTACTCTCTGTTGCACTTGTCGTCGGTTCGCACCGCCCAGGCGTTACCTGGCACCCCGCTCTTTGGAGCCCGGACTTTCCTCCCCGTTCTTGCGAACGCGGCGACTGTCTGGCCAACTCGGCGCGGATTATAGCCTAAGCCACCCTGATGCACCACAGATAATCCGCTCGTAACCGTTTTAGCGCTTATAAATCAGACTCTAGGCCGTATTTGTACAGAGCGTTCTTTTTAAGTCCATGAATTTGCGCGGCAATTGCTGCGGCTTTCTTCAATGGCAATTCCTCACATAAGAGTTTGAGCGTATTAATGGCGACGGTGGGAATTGCTTCGTCATCACTCAAATGGTAGCCATGCACCATAAGCACGATTTCCCCCTTCTGCTGATTCAGGTCAGTACTTACGGTGGCAAGCACCTCTGAGACAGGACCAGATAAAAAAGTTTCGAAGGTTTTGGTTACTTCACGCGCCATGACGACATGGCGTTCGCCACCAAGCACTTCAACCATAGTCGTTAGACTGTGCTCGATGCGGTGTGGTGATTCATAAAATATCAGCGTGCGCGGATCTTCTTTCAATGCCAATAACTTATCAGCGCGGGCTTTTTCTTTAGAGGGCAGAAAACCTTCGAAAGAAAAACGGTCCGATGGCAAACCCGAGGCGCTCAGGGCAGTAATTGCCGCGCAAGGGCCGGGCAAAGGGATCACATTAAACCCAGATTGGCGCACATGAGAGACCAAGTGATAACCCGGATCGGAAATCAGCGGGGTACCCGCATCTGAAATTAATGCAATTGACAACCCAGCTGCAAGCTGATCGACAATCCACTGGGCACGAGCACGCTCGTTATGATCATGCAGCGCCGTAGTTTTTGTAGTAATACCAAAGTGGCTCAATAACTTACCGCTGTGGCGAGTATCTTCACAGGCGATCAATGAAACCTGATTCAGCACCTCTATTGCCCGTGAGCTCATATCACCCAAATTACCTATGGGAGTAGGAACTATGTAGAGTGCGACGCTTTGGTCCATATATACCTCTGTAATGACAGTGCCAAGACTTTCGTCAAGCGCGAGAGAAGGTTAAACTAGAGGCTGCATCTTACCAGAGTGAAGCCCAGTGTTAAAAAGCCTGAATACAACTAAGTTCGTTTCCGTGGCCATTTTATCGGTAATCTTGGCGGGTTGTGGCACTTCAACGCCCACCTCGACCGGAACTGCACCCACAGTGGCCACCTCTTTAGCATCCGCACCTTTGTCGGCCAATGTGTATTTGGCACAAGCCGCCAATAGCAAAGATCCGCAGCAGCGCGATACTAATCTGCTGCTCGCAGCCCATGCTTACATCAATGCCAACGACTACGCAGCGGCGCAGAAGCTACTAAAATCGATACAGCCAAGCTTGAATCAGAGCCCAACATTTCTGGCCGAACATAAATACTTGACCGCGCGCGTGCTTGAACACACGTCCACCTATAGTGATGCACTTAAAGTTCTGAATTATCCAAGCAATTGGAGTTTGCCAAGCTGGCAGATGACGGCTTATCACCAATTCAAGGCGCATTTATATCAATTGAATAAACAGCCTATTGAACAAGTGCGTGAACTGAGTTTGCTGACGACTTACTTGCCCCCCGCCCAAGCCAACGAGGTGAATAACGCGATTTGGCAAGTTCTGCAGCCAATGCACGAACAAACCTTAAAAGCCTTTACCCAAGATGCTAAGACTCCTGTGTTTACGGGTTGGTTACAACTGGCTTATATCGCGAAGCATTATGCTGTCGATCCGACACAGTTAGTACGCTACTTAGGCGAATGGCAGAAACAAAATCCTTATCATCCTGCAGCGGCTAAGCTGCCCGCCGATCTTGACAGAGCCTTAAACGCTAAGCCATTTACGCCAAAAAACATTGCTGTGCTGTTGCCGCTGACAGGCTCAAGAGCTAACGCTGCCAATGCAATTCGCCAAGGCATATTAGCCAGTTACATGGCCAAGCAAAATGACCAAGTCGCAGTCAACTTTTATGACACGGCAAACGATGCTGCCAGCGCTTACCAACAGGCGCTAACTGCGGGAGCCGAATTTATTATTGGCCCATTATTGCCTACGGAAATTGAACAACTGCAAGTGATCAATGCAGCAAACACTGCCGCCACTAATGCGGTGACTAATACTGCTAACCCAGACAAAACGGCCAATACAGCACCTGCTACGCCTGTGCCACAACTATTTTTAAATCAAGTAGATAAGTTCACCCCCGATCCGAATAAGTTCTACTTTGCATTATCTCCCGCACAAGAGGCGGCCGATGCGGCGGAGCATTTATATCAAGATGGCGTAACTATGCCATTACTGCTGGCCAGTAACGATGCCCTTGGCAAACGCATGGCCGAAAGCTTTATTCAAGCATGGAAAAAGAAGAGCGATAACCCTGTCGAAGTTCACTACTTCGATGGCGGTGATAAAATGCGCACCACAGTACAAGATGCCCTTGGCGTGCGCGATAGCCAAGAGCGGATCGCCCGTATTAAAGAGCTGTTAGGCAATTCAGTACAAGCCGACTTCCGCTCGCGCCAAGATATTGATGCCATTTATATGATTTCAACCCCACAGGATCTAACCCTGCTCAAGGCCTTTATCGACGTCAACTTTAACGTTTTCACACAACCTGTGCCTTTATATACCTCAAGCCGCAGCCGAGTTGAAAATGAAAGCACACAAACGGCGCAGGATTTAAATAACCTGACCCTAAGCGACGCACCTTGGCTAATGCAAAACGGCGAAGAAAATCTGATGGTCAACACACTATTTTCGGGCTGGAATAACAGTCAGAAACGTTTGTTTGTTATGGGTTATGATGCAATGGATTTGATCGGCCGTTTGGCGCAAATGCGCTCATTCACAGGCTATCAATTCAATGGTCGCAGTGGTGCTTTATCTGTCAGTCCAGATGGCATAGTCAACCGCCAATTAAGCTGGGGACGTTATGAAAGAGGTAGCTTCCGCCAGTTATGACTCTCGGACAGCAGGCAGAATCGCACGCCCAACGTTACCTTGAACAACAAGGCTTAACTTTTGTCGAACGTAATGTCCGCTATCCGTTTGGGGAAATTGATTTAATCATGCGCCATAAAAACCATTGGGTATTTGTCGAAGTGAAGTATCGTTCGGCAAATCAATATGGCGGCGCATTACAGGCCCTAAGCAGCGCGCAGATTTCGCGAATTCGCAAAGCGGCTAGCCACTATTTACAACTCAATAGACTCGATGTGCCCTGTCGTTTCGATGTCATCGCCATGGAAGCCGATCAAATTCATTGGCTGGTCGATGCCTTTTAAGCGCCAATAGTGAAAGAGTGACTACACAAATTATTTTAACGTCTGTGCCTCAACACGCTTGTGGAAATATGGCATGATAGCAACACTTTATCCTGAAAGGATTTATCCATGTTAGAACGCATTAAAGACAGCTTTACTGAATCTATCCAGACAAAAATCGATGCAGCCGAAGCACTGCCAGAATCCATCGCCAAAGCGGCCGAGATGATGGTGCACTGTCTTTTGGGTGGCAATAAAATCCTTGCTTGCGGTAACGGCGGCAGTGCTGGCGATGCGCAACATTTCTCAGCAGAATTGCTAAACCGCTACGAGATTGAGCGTCCACCATTACCGGCCATCGCTCTGTCTACCGATACTTCAACCATCACAGCTATCGCCAACGACTATAGCTATGATGAGATTTTCTCAAAACAGATTTTTGCCTTAGGTCAACCGGGCGACATTCTGCTAGCAATCTCGACCAGTGGTAACTCAGGTAACGTGATTAAAGCCATTGAAGCCGCATTAAGCCGCGACATGACTATCGTAGCGCTAACAGGTAAAGATGGCGGCGCTATGGCTGGCCTACTGAGCGTGAACGATGTGGAAATCCGCGTGCCTTCAAATGTCACTGCACGTATCCAAGAAGTGCACTTACTGGTGATCCATTGCCTGTGTGACAATATTGACCGCACCCTCTTCCCACAGGACGAGCAGCAATGAGACACGCTGCCCCGCTGTTAATGGTTTGCTTGCTGCTTCAAGGCTGCGCCGGTGCCGTTATGGTGGGCGCAGTCAGTGGCGCTATGATGGCCAACGACGAACGTACTGTTAAGACTCAGCTTGATGATACCAATACTGATTTTAAGATCACCAGCGCACTGCTAGAGCAAGAAGATCTTAAAAAACAAACGAATATCACAGGTGTATCCGTCAATGGCAATGTACTTATGATAGGCCAAGCCCCTAACTCTACGTTAAGGGATAAAGCCATCAAGGTCGTACAAGATCTTAAGCTCGGCGGCAAAATACATAATCAAATCCGCATTGGCAATCCAACCTCTTTCACCACCCGCAGCAATGACACTTGGGTTACGACCAAAGTGAAGGGCCGCATGCTGAACGAAAAAGATTTGGATGTGACTCGCATTAAAGTCATCACTGAAAATGGTGAAGTCTTCCTGCTGGGGGTTATTCATCGCTCACAAGCAGACTTAGCTGTTGATATCGCCCGTAATACTGCTGGCGTGCGTAAAGTGGTGAAAGTATTTGAGTATGCTAAGTAATTTTGCAGTTTACCTATTTAAAACTTGAGCCTAAGTGGTGAGCTAACTCGCCCACTTAGGCTTAAACCCTCGCTGTTATTTTCCCGTGAGTGTATCTGCTATCTTAGGTGCCGATTTTGATAGGAGCGATCCTAGCCAAGGTAAAAACAACGAAGGCAATACGATTAAGGCGGCACCGAGCCAACTTAAGTTATCCAACCATTCATCGAACAACAACCAGCCTAAAAAGACAATAAACAACAAGCCTGTGTATTCCGCAATCGCGATATCACTCGCCTGGGCCTTGCGGTAAGCCAACACACAAAACCAGTGATAAACCAATAAAAATGCGTTGCTCAGCAAGGCCACGCCCACCAGCTCCCAACTCAAACCTTCGATGCCCTGAAACGCTGCAATCACTAACGTTGCCGGAATACCCAGCAAGTTATATAGCATTAGCGTTAGCACGGGATGCTCAGTATGGGGTACTTTTTTAAGTGCTAACTGATTCACTGCAAAGGTAAAAGCAGAAAACAGCACAGCAATGCCGTACCAGTTCATTTCACTCGGTCGCAGGATAATCAAGATGCCGACAAAACCTAAGCCAGTACAGATTGTCTGAGCAGCGGTGATCCTCTCGCTCAGGAAGAAATACCCCATCAAAATAATCATTAGCGGTGCGGAGTAAAACAATGAGCTAACTGTCGCGAGCGGTAATGCCATTAAGCCAATAATTAAAAAAAGCGCGCCAACTGAGCCTATGTTGGCACGCCAAAGGTGAACTGAGATATGTGTCGTCATCGGACGCTGCGAATACAGCCACACTGGCAACAACATAAATACTGAAGAGATTTGCCTGACAAGGAGGAAAGTCGAGGCACTCGCATCGTCCGGTAACCACTTGATCGACACATCATAGAAGGCACTGAATAGGTTACCTACTATCAATAAAATCAAACCAATAACTACTGGGCGTTGCATTTTTTAACATCCATAAATCTCAATGGCGGCATGATAATCCTCGCAAAACTTAAGCTGAAATGATGCTTTCTCATGCTAGATGAATTAAATTCATACTAAAGCCTTTAGATATTGAAAATCATGAGAAAGCTCCCGCCATTACGCGCTCTACAAGTATTTGAAGCAGCCGCCAGACAGCAGCATTTTTCTAAGGCCGCCGATGAACTGTGCATCACCCAAAGTGCAGTGTCTCACCAAGTGCGAGTATTAGAAGAGTATTTTGGCGAGCAACTGTTCGACCGTCAGGGGCGTAAACTGCAGTTAACGCCTAAGGGGCACGGACTATTTCTAGAGTTAGAGCGGATATTCAACGAGTTAAGTGACCTTAATTTGAAGATTCGCGACACGCCCAATCAGCAGCTGTGCTTAGCCGTTTATAGCTCCTTCTCGGTGAAATGGTTGATCCCCAGACTCACCGATTTTCGCCGCCAATATCCGAGCGTGAAAATCCGCCTCGAGATGATCACCCAAGATCCTGATCTAAGCACCAGCACCGCGGATATCTTCATCGCAGGTAAGCTAAATCAACGTGGCTATTGGCAACAATTACTGCACAAAGAGCGTTTAATTCCTGTATGCAGCCCCAGTTTTTACCTTAAATGGCGCGATATAAGCCTGAGTAATTTCCAGCAACAAGCTCTGCTTGTGGTTGATGAAGGCCCATTAGGGCTTGACTGGCACAAGTGGTCATCGGCGCACCAAATACCACTCGATAACGAACAACAGCATGTGTTTAGTCATATTGTGATGGCGATTGAAGCAGCGATTGCCGGCCAAGGCTTAGCCCTAGCGCCGGACTTTATGGTGGCTGGCGATATCACCACGGGGCGTTTAGTCGCCTTGAATCTGCCCGATGTGCATACCGGATTTGAATTTACCTTCTTTTGTAAGCAACGCCGTTTATCAGAACCTGCGATTGCCGCTTTCTCATCTTGGCTAAAATCACAGGCTTAGGATGAATTTACAGGCACAAAAAAGCCGACGCGAACGTCGGCTTAATTTATCGATCGATTGATTACACTAACAAACCAATCTTCTCATACACTTTCTTCAGGGTCACTTCGGCGCGCGCCTGCGCACTCTGTGCACCAGCTTTCATCACTTGGTCTAAGTAAGCGCGATCGCTACGAATCGCGCGGTAACGCTCTTGCAGTGGCTCTAACATACTCACAACCGCTTCACCTGCTGCACCTTTCAAATGGCCATACATCTTGCCTTCAAACTCGGCTTCTAGGCTCGCAATGCTTTGCCCTGTCACACCCGACATGAGACTCAGCAGGTTAGAAACACCCGGTTTATTATCCACATCAAAACGCACGACTGGCGGCTCATCACTGTCTGTCATGGCTTTTTTCAGCTTCTTCAGCACTGATTTCGGATCTTCTAGCAGGCCGATAACGTTATTACGGTTGTCGTCTGACTTAGACATCTTCTTTAGCGGCTCCTGCAGCGACATGACTTTAGCGCCAAGCTCAGGAATAAAAGGCTCAGGAATGGTGAAAGTATCACCATAGGCATTGTTAAAACGAGTAGCGATATCACGTGTTAACTCAAGGTGTTGTTTCTGATCTTGGCCAACAGGGATTTCGTTCGCTTGATAAATCAGAATATCCGCCGCCATCAACACTGGGTAGCCAAATAAACCCACGTTGATGTTGTTAGCGTGCTTTTGTGATTTATCTTTAAACTGAGTCATGCGGCTCAACTCGCCCATTTGGGTATAGCAGTTTAATGCCCAACCCAATTGCGTATGTTGTGGCACCTGTGACTGGATAAACACTGTACTCTTTTTAGGATCGACGCCACAGGCCAAATACAGGGCTAAGGTATCTAAACACGCTTCGCGCAACGCTTTAGGATCTTGGCGCACGGTAATGGCATGCAAATCGACGACACAATACAGGCAGTCGTGGCTATCTTGCATCGCAACCCATTGACGCAATGCACCCATGTAGTTACCTATGGTTAATTCGCCGGACGGCTGTGCACCGCTGAGTACTATGGGTTTGGTCATTACGTCATTGCTCCACTATCTATATATAAAAAGACTAAAAAATCGACTAAAGAACAGGTAACCCCCATTACTTGGTAGGTTTTACCCAGTTCAGAATCTCACTAAATTGCCCACATACGGCATCTGGGCCACTGAGCCCAATATCTTCACCGTAGTTGTAGCCGTAGGTCAAGCCGATTGACGCTATCCCAGCCGCTTTCGCCGCTAAAATGTCGTTTTTAGAATCGCCGACCATCAATAACTCAGTTATCTCCAATTGCCACTCATGCAATAAGTGCTGCAGCGGCAAAGGGTCGGGCTTCATCTTCGCTAAGGTATCACCACCTAACACTAAGCTGAAAAAGTCGTTAATCCCAAAGGCTTTGAGTAATGGCATGGTAAAACGATAGGGTTTATTAGTGACAACCGCTAACTTAAAGCCTGCATCAAACAAAGTTTGCAGCACTTGATGCACGTCGCTATACAGCGCACTGTGCTTTTCAAGATTTTCTTGATAATGATGCATAAAAATCGGCATGGCCGTATCAAGCGCGGTCTGCTCAACATCCGTACCCAAAGCATGACTCATAGCACGGCGCATCAACATCTCTGCACCGTTACCGACCCAAGTACGAACTTGCGCCTCAGAGCAGCTCTTCAAACCTAACTCGGCTAAGGCTTCCTGCGTGGCAACGGTTAGGTCAGGCACACTGTCAATCAGCGTGCCATCTAGATCAAACGCAATCGCTTTAATCTTATCCCACATGGCTATGCCCCAACTTTAGCAAGTTCGGCACGCATCTCATCAACAACGGCCTTATAATCGGGCTTGCCGAAAATAGCCGAGCCCGCAACAAACATGTCCGCACCGGCGGCCGCGATTTCTGCGATATTGTCGACCTTAACGCCGCCATCGACTTCTAAACGAATATCAAAACCACTGGCATCAATACGCGCACGCACTTGGCGCAGCTTATCTAAGGTTGATGGAATAAAGGATTGACCACCAAAACCAGGGTTCACTGACATCAATAGGATCACGTCGAGTTTATCCATCACATGGTCAAGATAATGCAGTGGTGTCGCAGGATTAAACACGAGACCCGCCTTGCAACCGCACTCTTTGATGAGCTGAAGAGTGCGATCGACGTGCTCAGAGGCTTCTGGGTGGAAAGTAATAATAGACGCGCCCGCTTTAGCAAAATCAGGCACGATACGGTCAACCGGCTTGACCATCAAATGCACATCAATATCAGCGGTAATCCCATAGTTACGCAGTGCCTGGCACACCATAGGGCCAATCGTTAAGTTAGGAACATAGTGATTATCCATCACATCAAAATGTACTACGTCGGTTCCCGCATCTAACACAGCTTTTACATCGTCACCCAAACGGGCAAAATCGGCAGATAAAATTGATGGAGCAATCAAGAATGGACGCATAAAACACTCGCTGCTATTTGGATAAAAAGTGCCTTATTTTACCCTGAGCCAAGCTAAGCCTCTATAGCTAAAGCCACATTTCTGGCAATTGATCCGCTATGTCTATGTCAGTAAAGCAGCGCACTCTGCAGCTATCGCAGTAAATTAGGGCTTAGATTCGGTAAAATAAGCTAATATTTCCGAGCATTTTGGCTGGAATTGATAATTTTTTGTTCATAAACTAAGCGAGTTTGTTATACTCGAGGCGCAGTGCTGGTTCATTCCAAAGGAAGCGTTATGATGGAGCGGTTTAGTCAGTTTTCACACTATGTTAGGTCGGTGACATTCAAGTCATCTATGATGTTGGCATTTACTGCAGTTGTAGTGGCCACGCTAGCTTTTGGCGTTGAAAAACTGACGGAAAATACCGAAACAGCATCTTGCGCTTGTAGCAATGACACTCGTTACAACAATGCACTGCCCAGTAGCCACCCTAATAATCGCTGCGCCGATCAAGCACAAACCTTAAGCTGGAAAACGTGGCTTACAGGTAAAAACCGTTCAAGTCAGTTCCACTTTGTCGATCTACTTGAACTATTACATGGTCATCAAGATAAACCTATGGATGATCTCAAGCCCACTACGTCGCATCTCGCCTATTAATGCTTAGCCGCATTTGGCAAGTATTCCACAGTACCGTTGCCGCCTTTTTCGGGGTACAAACTAGCGAAAATCGTAAAAAAGATTTTCAAACCAGCTCCCCATTGCCCTACATAGTGATGGGCATAGTGTTAGCTGTCATCTTAGTGGCAAGTCTGATGTTTCTCGTAAGACAAGTGCTTAGCTAAACGTTATTTATGTTGAAACTAGTCGTCTTTTGGATCGTAGTTTTCATCATATAGCGCCATCAACTCATCCACTTTGTTACGACCACTGCCATTTTGGCTAATGTTTCGTTGCACTTGAATTTTTGCTAAATGCGCGCCGCGATATAACTCGCGAGTTAATGGAATATCGTGATTACTAATCAATACCGGAATACCACGCTCTAACGCGGTATGACGCGAATGACGAGCCAGCAGTGCTTGATCGTCTAAACTAAAACCTGCACCAACATATGTCGTGAAACTGGATGTAGTAGATAACGGTGCGTAAGGTGGATCGCAATAGATAACATCGCCACTGCGTGTCTGCTCAAAGGCTTTTTCGTAACCAATGCATTTAAACTCAGCACGTTGCGCTTTTTCAGAAAAAGCCCAGATTTCCTTTTCGGGGAAATAAGGTTTTTTATAGGAGCCAAAGGGCACATTGAAGCCACCCTTACGGTTATAACGGCATAAGCCATTAAAACCATGGCGATTTAAATAAAGAAAATACACAGAACGCTGGAAAGGGTCGCGACATTTATTAAAGTCGGTCCGCACCTGATAGTAAGCTTCCTTTTGATTCATCTCGTCGACAAACAATGCTTTAGCGGCGGCAATGTATGCTTCTGGTTGATGCTTCACTATCTGATATAACTCGATCAAGTCCTGATTAATGTCACAGAGCAGGTAGCTAGGATAATCCGTATTCAAGAAAACGGATCCTGCACCCACAAACGGCTCGACCAAACGGTCTCCTGCGGGTAAATAACTGGCTAAATCATCCACCAATTTAAATTTACCGCCAGCCCACTTAAGGAAGGCTCTGTGTTTTTTTATCATTTAACTTGATGAATGCCGACAAAAATAAAGGCCATGATTGTACTCTGTTTATTCTGAAATTTCACGATTTGAGAGACTTTCTTCTACTTGATAATCTTTCAAATCGGCCCATTTTCTGACCCAAGGTTGCTCAAAACGATACTCCTTAACCAATTGAGCCGCCGCATTCGAAGCCAATTTGCTACTGCTATAGTGACCAACGAGGACAACCCACCGCTGTTTATACTTTGCGACTCGAACGCCCTCGACATTCTCAAGACTCTTTAATGTCGAACGCAAGGTCTCTAACTGAGCAACACTCGCTATTTGTACGGTATAACCTTTGAGTGGCTTTTGCGGTTCCAAAACTGTTTTATCAACCTTTGCAGCCTCTGGCGCTGGAGACTGGACATCTACTGTTTTAGATTGAAGCTCTGCATCCACAGTTGGCTCATCACCACCAAAAGACTTGCTACTGACTTCACCAACGATCACTAAGGCTGCATCATCAGGCTCAGGATGTGGTGCCTCACCATGGAATTCACTTAATGGATCGACAGCCGGTTCTGTTTTGGCTTTGGATGTTTCTATTTCGTTAACTGTCACGGGTACGGCGGCAAACTTTAATTGATCAGCGCGCAGAGCAAAATAGGGGGCTAAGATTTTTTGCCCATAGGACAAGAAAGCGGGTGAATCTATCGCAGGAAAAGTCGCAGTCTCTAGGGCTTGCTCTTCAGAAAATGGTTGAGTAACACCAAGCCAAATACCTAGCGCTAACAACATGCTCACAGCTGTCACCACCACAGCTTTATATTTCATCCAAGAAGATCTTTTCTCTTGCGGGCTATGCAAGGCTTTATCTAACAGATTGACCACTTCTTGCGGTGTACCCGTTTGCTTCTCAAGCTGACTGCGTACGATTTCCCTTGGCGTAAAAGGGTTTTGATCGCTGTATCTCAGCAATGTTTGATACAAAGCTTCACGCTCTGGCATGGTTAACGGCTCAATACTGATAGGCAATATTTGCCGCCGCAATTGCTCGGGTAATTGTGGCAATAGGTCCGCTAAGAATGCCGGTGGAACCGTGAGCGTGACAGCAATATTCTTACCCGCACACTGGATCTGATTGAGAATAATACACTCAGCCCATAGCGCCTTAGGTAATAAATGCGCATCATCGATAATAATATGTAAAGGTTTAGTTTGCGTGCTCGCAAGCCGCAACAGGGTATCGGCGAGGGGAATGTCGTCGTCAAAAATAGGGGATGAAATTAGCTGGACTAGAATTTTGCGGCGTATCTCAGCGTTATCTGCATGCATAGGACAAATCACAAATGCCGCATTTGACTCGTCAAAATCGGTCGCTAATCCGGTAACTAAGGTCGTTTTTCCTGAACCGCTGACACCAGAAAGCACCAGCAGCTGATCGCTATAACTGGCAACATGATGCATTCTTTGTATGAGGGCTTCCTGAGAAGGAAGCAAGACAGAACCCTGAAACATCACTCGCCCACCACACAGTTTTTATGCGCAGCGAATAACCTGTTCAAGGGTAGATTCTGTGACTTGACTAAACACATCCGCGCGGCCTATTGCCGTTGGGAGCACCAGTCGAATCTGACCGCCTAAAACTTTTTTATCGCGTCGCATATGTTGAATGAAACTGTCGAAATCCATAGATTCCGGCGCACTCACTGGAAGATCAAAAGCTTGTAGTAACTGTATGATACGACAAACGATTGACTCATCGATAAGCCCCAGTGCCTTAGCTGTTTTAGCAGCAAGGACTGTGCCAGCTGACACGGCTTCACCATGCAGCCAATTACCGTAGCCCATTTCGGCTTCAATCGCGTGACCAAAGGTATGACCCAGATTCAACAAAGCACGCACGCCCTGCTCAGTTTCATCTTGGCTAACCACATCGGCTTTAATCTCACAGCAACGAGAGATAGCATAAACTAATGCTTCGGCATCTAAAGTTTTTAGCGCCGTTACATTATCTTCAAGCCATTGAAAAAAATCAGCATCCCACATGATGCCATACTTGATGACTTCCGCCATTCCCGCCGCAAACTCGCGCGCTGGAAGCGTATGTAAACATAAAGTATCGATAAGCACGATTTGTGGCTGATAAAAGGCCCCAATCATGTTTTTACCAAGAGGATGGTTAACAGCAGTTTTACCGCCGACGGAAGAATCCACCTGCGACAATAAAGTTGTCGGAATTTGAATAAAATCGATCCCACGTTGATAACATGCCGCGGCAAAGCCCGTCATATCACCAATCACGCCGCCACCCAAAGCCACCAGCACAGAATCTCGACCATAGTTTTGCTGCAGCAGTGCAGTAAAAATAGTATCTAGATGTGCTAAGTCTTTGAATTGTTCGCCATCGGGAAGGATAACACTCTCTACCTCACCAAACGAAGCCATCGTCTCTTGTATCTGTTTAAGATACAAAGGCGCGACAGTTTCATTGGTGACGATAAGAATACGTTTTTTAAGCAGGTAGCGAGACAAAGTCTCGCCATCACTCATCAAATTCTGGCCAATGTAAATGGGATAACTACGTACACCTAAATCAACCTGAATTTGCTTCATAAATTCTGCCTAAAAACCTAATTGCTCAATGATCTGATTTGCGACGATCTTTGCGCTTTGATCATCGGTTTTGACAATCACATCGGCAATTTCTTCGTACAATGGATTACGGATCTCTGCAAGATTCTCCAACACTTCTCGAGGATCATCCACTTGCAATAATGGGCGTCGCTTGTCTCTTTGAGTACGAGCAACCTGTTTGTCGATAGTGGTTTCCAGGTAAACCACAATGCCACGAGCAGACAGATGATTACGGATATCTTTGCTTTGTACTGAACCACCACCGGTGGCAAGGACGATACCTTGTTTCTCAGACAAATCAGCAATAACCTGAGCTTCACGACGACGGAAGCCTTCTTCACCTTCGACGTCAAACACCCAAGCAATATCAGCGCCTGTGCGTTGTTCAATCTCTTGATCCGAATCGTGGAATTCTAAATGCAGCATTTGCGCCAGATGGCGACCAATTGTGCTTTTACCTGCGCCCATAGGGCCTACCAGAAAAATATTACGTTTTTCAGCCATTTCTTGTACGTCTGAATCTTATTGAAAAGTATGCCTATATCGACTCAACATCAAGCCGACCTATATGTTACCTTGCTCTTATGAGACTTGACCGAGGATTATCTCAGCTTAGGGTCTACTATGGCAAGCCATGTGCGCTATTTATGCAAAGAATTGTATTCCAGTAATAATAAAGCCAGCAATCACTGCTGGCTTTAGTCGATACATAGCAAGTGCTTAGATCTTCTCACCGACTATTTTGGGGGTTACGAAAATAAGTAGCTCTTGACGCTCATTTTTGTCTGTTGTGTTCCTAAACAGGAAACCGACTAAGGGAATGTCACCGAGAATAGGGACTTTACTCACCCGGCTGATCAAGTTTTGCTGATAAATACCACCAAGGACTATGGTTTCACCGTTATCAACTAGCACTTGAGTGCCAATACGTTGGGTATCGATGGCGACAGCGGGGCCCGTTGGTGTGTCAACCGTCTTGCCCTGAGAGTCTTGGGTGATTTCCAAATCTAAAATAACGCGGTTATCTGGTGTAATTTGTGGTGTAACTCGCAAGGACAACACGGCTTTCTTAAAAGTGACCGAGGTTGCACCGCTTGAAGTCGACTGCACATAAGGTATCTCCACACCCTGCTCAATATAAGCCGCCTTTTGGTTAGAGGTAGTAATACGAGGGCTGGCGATAATTTCACCTTTATTTTCTTGCTCTAACGCACTCAATTCCAAATCAAGAATAGTACCATCTGCCAACTTAGCAACGTGGAATGCGATACTTGTTGGATTGGTCACTGCCGCAGGCAAATTAACGTTCAAACGTTGGTCTGGAGTTGGAATGATGCCGTTGGCAATACTCTGGGCACCTTCTAATGTACCTGAGGTTCCCTTACTGCCCTGCTGATCCGTTACGCCCCAACGTATACCTAAGTCTTCAGAGACATCATCTTTGACCGTTACCATACGTGACTCGATCAGTACTTGACGAATAGGGATATCGAGTACTTCGACTAAACGATGGATGTTCTCAATCGTTTCTGCCGTATCTTTCACGAGTACTGTGTTAGTACGTTCATCGACCGCGACTGAGCCGCGTGGCGAGAGTAAACTAGAATCTGCGCTTTTAAGCAGCTCAGCAATGTCGATCGCTTTGGCATAGTTAATTTGCAAGTACTCAGAATACAAAGGTGCTAACTCTTTAACTTCTTGCCTATTTTTGAGATTTTGGCTTTCACGAATAGCCAACTCTTCGCTCGGTGCCACCATTAAGATGTTGCCTTCGATACGCTTATCTAGGCCTTTGGTTTGTAGAATCAAATCTAATGCTTGGTCCCAGGGCACATCGTCCAACCTCAAGGTGATGTTGCCTTCAACAGTATCACTCGTGACTAAGTTAAAATTGTTATAGTCAGCAATGATCTGCAAAACAGTACGTACAGGGATATTTTGAAAGTTAAGCGACAAAGTACGGCCATTGTATTTTTTAACATCTTTCTTGGCGGCAACTCTCTCAACTTTATTCATCGAGAGTCTAAAGAGATTATCCTCTTGCTTGTAACTGAACTCATATTCCCCTGCAATATCAACTAAAATGCGCGTTGTTAAATCTTCTTTAAATGTCTCGAAGCTTTTTACTGGTGTTGAAAAATCTTTCACATCCATAACATAAAGCAGATCACTATTAATATCAGTGTTATATAACTTAACTTCGAGTTTAGCACCCACTTGCTCAACGTTAACGGCAACCGAGCGGTTATTCAAATAGACTAATAACTCACCGCCACCATTTTCATTACGACGAAAATCGATATTTTTAATGCTGTTAACGAAGGGGTTTTCTGCCTGAGTCTGAGCGCCCGCAACCTCATCATTAATAGTGAGTCGATATGAGTTGCCCATGACTGAACCTTGGTAAGGTTTCACTTTGGACATACCTAAGGTGACTTTAAGACGAGTATCTTGCTGCTCAGTCATCATGTCAGTTACACCGACTTGATTAATGGGTAAGCGATCCTTAGATAAACCAGAAATACTATTATCAAAGGTTAATACGAGCTCTGCAGGCGAGGCATTAGAGTCAATAACTGGCGGTGTTACCGCTTCTTCAAATACCAACTCTAGCTCTAACTGATGGTCAACCAAGGCATGGTACTTAACATCCATTAATCGGTTTGCAGCATAACTCGATGGCAAAATTCCAAATACCAATGCGATCCCAATAACAGACTTGATTAAGCCTGAAGAAATTAACGGGACTTTTATCGCGGCAGAAGATTTCATTATTCCCTCATCCTTCGCTCGTTATTCTCCAGAAAGTTCTAAATTGCTCGTCCTTTCGGACCAACAACCTGAACCATCTGGAATTAATTCTACTACTTCGACATTTTGTGAAGTAACTTTAGAAATGCGTCCATTAAACAGACCTAAATACTCACCAACGCCCATCCGATAAACACTGCCGTCATTTGTTTCAACTAACGCCCAAGTTGTATCGGCTTCACTTAAGGTGCCACGCATTTTTAAATTATCTAAAGGATAAGTTTCTAATCGTCCTTTTCGACGCTTTAAGTCCGGTTGTAAACAATCTTTGCTGGTATCAACAACTTCTTCCGTTAACTCACGCGAAGGTGGTACAAAAGGGCTACGCATTAACTCGGCTTGATAGGCAAAGTGCTCAAATCTTGGCGGCTCTTTCAAGGGCGGGATATGAGCAACATGTTGCGCTTTGGTTGTAGTAACAAATAGCTCTAAATCACTACGATCGCCAACACAACCCATTAAAAAAAGACTTAAGGCCAACAAAGGTAAGAATTTCATTATTTCTTCCCCTTATTAGCAGGTTTTTCAGGCGGTAATTCAGCCCCTTCTTTAAAGCGATATGTCTTGGCTAAGATATCCATTGCTAAGTTACCGGCTTCATCTCGCTTAATGGTGAAATCATGGAGGCTAACGATACGCGGCAGCTTAGCGACACCACTCACCATACTACCTAGCTGATGGTAATCTCCCGTCACAGACATTTTAATTGGAAACTCAATATAGAAATCCCGCTGAATTTCTGCCTCCCAATTCAAACTATTAATTTTGAGTCCTGCATCCGTAGCCACAAAAGTTAAATCGTCTAGCAAACCTGGCATTTCATTTTCAGATGGCAGCATCTTCAGTAACTCTGCAAACTGTACTTCCATCGTCGCTAGCTGCTCTCGGTAGAGTTTTAAATTTGCCGCAAGTTGATACTTATTCTTGAAATCATCTCTGAGCTGCACTTCTTTATCCTGCTCTGCGGTATAAATATCTACCGAATCGGAGACGACCAAGAAATATCCCGCAGCAAAAACACAGAGTGCTAAAAGGATCGCGAAAAAGGTTTTAACTTGATTTGGCCAACCACCAATATTTTCAAAGTCGATATCATTAAATTGACTTAGATCGAGTTTCATTTACTCGCTCCTTTTGTCATTTTCTGAGGCTCATCTAGACTCGCGCCTTTAATAGTGACTCTCAAACTAAAACGCTGTAATTGTCGTAACTCTTCATTTTGGGTCACGATCGATTGCATATTAGGATCGGTTAACCATTCGGAAGTTTTCACTTTTCGCATCATGTTGGCGACGTTATTGTTCGATTCACTACGCCCTTCAATCAGCAACAAACTGCCCTTTTTCTCTAGACTAGACAGATATATTCCTGGAGGTACAATTCGAACAAGCTCATCTAACACGTGAGTAGGTAAATTACGGGATTGCTGTAGATTAAGAATAATTTCTGTACGCCGCTCAATGTCTTTCTTACGTTCAGTAATTTTCTTGATCTCAGAAATTTGTGTTTCAAGCAGACTGATTTCCGATTGCAAATAAGCATTACGTGCTTTTTGCTCATCTGTCATAACATCTAATAAAGATACTGCGACATAGACTAAAATCGCCGACGCTAAAAATACTGCCGCTAAAATACCAATATAGTCGCGCTTTTGTTTTTCTCTCGCCTCTTCTCGCCAAGGGAGTAGGTTTATGTTCGCCATTGACCGTAACTCCTCAATGCTAAGCCACAAGCAACCATATATTTGCTGATTGTAGGTTGCAGCGCACTTTTAACCGACTCATCGGCATGCAAACACCCTTGAAAAGGATCGGCGATAATAGTGTGAACACCCAATTCATTTGTCAGTAAATTAGCCATACCTTCTAATTTAGATGTCCCACCGCATAATACGAGGTAGTCGACTTTATCTTTACCGCTGGAAGTGCAATAAATCTGTAGCGTACGTTTTATTTGTTGTAATAGCTGAGTTTGAAAAGGTGACAAAACTTCAAACATATAATTTCGTGGTAAGTCGCCTTCAATCTTTGCTTTCTCAGCTTGATCATAAGACATGCCATAGAAGGATAATATTGACTGAGTAAATTGCTCACCACCGAAAGCTTGCTCACGAATAAAAGTCGTCTCACCCGACTCAACCACAGAGAAAGTCGTCATATTCGCGCCGATATCAACCATAGCGACGGCTTTATGTTTCGCTCCTTCTGGAAGCTGAGCCAGAATTAACTCGGCAGCTCGACCTAAAGCGTAACCTTCAACATCCACCACTTTAGCCTCAAGTTCCACGCTATCCAGCGCATCGACTCTCACATCAATATTGTCAGTGCGGCATGCGCTCAACAGCACATCAACTTTAGTAGGATCGGTACTGTTTACGTTTAGCGTTTCAAAATCTATGCTAACTTCATCGAGTGAATACGGAATAAGGTTATCGGCTTCAATTTCTATCTGTGCCTCCATTTCTTCCTCACTAAGGGAGGCATCCATGTAGATCACTTTCGTCATCACAGCAGAACCCGAAACAGAAACAGCGGCATATTTAACGGATTTAGGCAGGCTACGTTTTATTTGCTTAAGGCATTCAACAACGGCATCAGCATCACGAATATCATGATCGTTAACGGCCCCCTTCTTAATGGGTACCGCGGCATGACTCAATATTTTGTATCCGTCAGCAGTCTTACTCAACAAAATGGCCTTAACTTCATGGGAACCGATATCGATTCCCACCATCTGCGGAGCCTGACGCTTCCATAAATTTGAAAGCATATCCATTGTCACTTTTTTATTTATATTTCAGTAAAAGAGATTAGCACAAAATCAACTTGTTATACTTACTTGTATCGAATGTTTCATCATTTTACAAATGCTATTTTATGAGTCTCACGTTTTTACTTCACCAAGACGTGTGCGCCTTATATACTGTCGCACTTAACAGAACATTAGGATAAATTTTGGTGAAGTGGTTAAAACGTATTGTTATAGCACTATTCAGTCTAGCCCTTTTGGGCGTAGGCGCCATTGTGGCAGCATACTTTTATGTTTTGCCAGATTTACCGGATGTTTCAACACTAAAAAATGTGCAACTTCAAACACCTTTACGTATTTACAGTAGTGACGGCAAACTTATTTCTCAATTCGGTGAGAAACGTCGCATTCCACTAACGTTAGACGAAGTGCCAAAACCTCTGCTACAGGCGTTTATCGCAACCGAAGATGCCCGCTTTTATGAGCATGGTGGTATAGACCCTGTTGGCGTGCTTCGCGCCGCATTAGTGATGTTGACCACTGGTGAGAAAAAGCAAGGTGCGAGTACGATTACCATGCAGGTCGCACGTAACTTCTTCTTAACCCGAGATAAGACTATTATTCGTAAAGTGAAGGAGATTTTTATCTCCTATCATATTGAAGAGTTACTCACCAAAGATGAAATTTTAGAGCTCTACGTAAACCGCATTTACTTAGGCCAACGGGCCTACGGTGTTGGGGCTGCTGCGCAAGTGTATTTCGGTAAAAACGTGCAGGAACTCAGCTTATCTGAACTGGCCGTTATTGCAGGCCTACCCAAGGCGCCCTCTACACTCAATCCAATCACGTCACCTTCGCGTGCATTGGCTCGCCGTAATGTCGTCCTCATGCGGATGAATGAAGTCGGCTACATCAGCCAAACCGAATACCAAACGGCACTACAAGAGCCATTGGTGGCCAGATATCATGGCGCTGAAATTGATCTGTATGCCCCTTACATTTCTGAAATGGCTCGGGATTACATGGTACAGAAGTACGGTGAAGAAGAGGCCTATACCAATGGCTACAACGTCTATACGACTATCTCATCGGATCTACAACTTAAAGCTCAACAGGCACTGCGTAATAACGTCTATGCCTATGATGAACGCCATGGCTACCGTGGTCCTGCTGCCGTGTTGTGGACGGACGAAAAACCTGAACCTGCTCAAATCAAAACTGAACTAGCCAAGATTGCTTCAGTACAAGAATTGCAACCCGCCGCAGTCATCAGCATTGCAGATCAGCAAGCAAGTATAATGACCGCCAAAGGCGAAACTAAAGTCATTACTTGGGATGGATTGAAGTGGGCACGTAAGTTTATTACTGATAAGCGTCAAGGTAGTGTACCGAAATCAGCTTCTGACATGCTCAAGGTCGGCGAGCGTATTTGGATCCGTGATAACGGCCAATATTTGCAACTATCGCAAGTACCAGAAGTCGCCAGCGCAACAGTATCACTCGACCCCAAAAATGGTGCTATTCGCACTTTAGTTGGTGGTTATAGCTTTAGCCAAAGCCAATACAACCGAGTGACTCAAGCGAAACGTCAATTAGGTTCGAATATTAAACCTTTCATCTATGCCGCAGCATTAGAGAAAGGCTTTACCTTAGCGACCCTCATAGACAATGCGCCAATTAATAAACCCGATATCAGCCAAGGCACTGCATGGCGCCCTAAAAATTCACCCGATATCTATGGCGGCCCCACTCGTTTACGTGTGGGTTTAGCGCAATCTATTAACGTTATGTCTGTGCGTGCAATGCGCCATGTCGGACTCGACGAAACCATTGCTCAACTCGTTGAATTTGGTTTTGATCCTAACGACTTACCTCGCAACGAATCGATTGCATTAGGCTCGTCTTCAGTCACGCCATTGCAAGTAGTTACTGCATTTAACGTATTTGCTAACGGCGGTTTTTTACTCGAACCTTTCTATATTGATCGCGTAGAAGATGCTTACGGCAATGTTATCGAAAAAGCGAACCCTACATTGGCCTGTAAGCCTAGCCAAAGTCTTAGCCAACCAGTTACACCGAGCGATCCTATGGCGTTCAGCGTAAGTGGAGACTCTAGTGCTGAACCTAGTGCCCCCGTTGCGCAGTGTTTCGAACAAACTGGTCGCTACGCTCCGCAAATTATTTCAGAGCAAACGGCATTCCTCATTACCGAAGCACTGAAGAGCGTGATCTGGGGTGGCGGCGATTGGAGTAAAGGCACGGGTTGGCAAGGTACGGCTTGGCGCGCGGCAAAATTGATTAAGCGCCATGATATTGCAGGTAAAACGGGTACTACCAACGAATCGCGCGACACTTGGTTCAGTGGTTTTAGCCCAGTCATCACTAGCACTTTCTGGGTCGGTTTCGACGATCACGGTCGCCAACTGGGCAGAACCGCATGGAATGCAAACGGCGAAAAAGATCAGATAACTGGCGCCGAAGCGGGTGCGAAAACAGCAGGTCCGGGCTGGAACGAGTTTATGAACAGTGTCTTACAAGGCACTCCTGAGACAACCTCGATTCCGCCAGAAGGCATAGTTTCGGTACGCATTGATTTAGCGACGGGTAAACTTACTCGAAAAACCGACTATACCAGTGCGTTCGAGTACTTTATTTCAGGTACAGAGCCGAAGGAATACATCAGCGAAACTCAGGATGAAAATAACCTCTTCATCGATGCGCCAACTGACGACTTATTCCAATAAACAAATGCTAAAAAGTCATTACCACTAATTGTGGCCCAATAAAAAACGCGACCTAATGTCGCGTTTTTTATTGGCTTGAATTGTGGATTTGAATAACTCGCTAACGTACTTTCTTGGCCGCAATCGCCTTCTGAATTCGTGGCAATGCAGTACCACCGAGCACGTCACGTTTCGCTAAACAAGCTTCAATAGTCAGGTTTGGATAGACATCATCTTCAATGATAGCGGCAAAAGTTTTTAATTCGGCCAAGGAGAAATCCTCGAGCGGAATTTGCTTCGCTATCGCAGCAACCACGACTTCACCCACAACATGGTGCGCCTCACGGAAAGGCATACCTTTAGACACGAGATAATCCGCAAGCTCAGTTGAATTTGCATAACCTTGCTGCGCAGCTAACAGCGCATTAGGACGATTAACTTTCAGACCCGATAACACTAACGCCGCCATATCGAGGCAAATTGCCCAACTATCGACCACATCAAACAGGCCTTCTTTATCTTCCTGCATATCTTTGTTGTACGCCAAAGGCAGCGCTTTCATCGTAGTGAGAATGCCCACTAAGCTGCCATACACCCGGCCCGTTTTACCACGGATAAGCTCTAATGCGTCTGGATTTTTCTTCTGTGGCATCAGGGATGAACCCGAGGTCACTTCATCACTCAGGGAAATAAAGTTCGCTTCACCTGAGTTAAAGAAAATCAAATCTTCAGCCATACGGCTTAAGTGCATCATGCTGATCGATGCGGTTGAACAAAGCTCTACCACGTGATCTCTGTCTGATACGCTATCTAAGCTATTCAGCGTTGGCGAGGCAAAATTCAGCGCCGCGGCCAGTGCATGTCGATCCATCTTATAAGCTGTGCCTGCTAATGCTCCAGAACCTAAAGGACAGGTATTAGCGCGGGTTAACGCATCGCTTAAACGGCTGATATCCCGCTCAGTCATTTCCACATACGCTAAACACCAGTGGCCAAATGTCACAGGTTGCGCGCGCTGCAAGTGAGTATAACCCGGCATTACCGCATCAAATTCACGCTCAGCCAACGCCAGTAATTCAGCATGTAAACCTTGAAGGCGCGCGAGTAATGCTTTGCCTTCGGATTGACACCAAAGCTTTAAATCGGTGGCAACTTGATCGTTACGGCTACGACCGGTGTGCAATTTCTTACCGAGATCGCCCACTTTGGCAATCAAGGCCGACTCGACGAAACTGTGAATATCTTCAGCGCCCGAGGCGAGAATAATCGCCGGATCGCCCTGTACTTCCACCAGTAAGTCATTAAGCGCTTTTTTCAAGTCGCGGCATTCAGTTGCCGAGATAATTCCCACGCTGGCGATCGCATCCGCCCAAGCGATGGAGCCGACCACATCCTGTTCGAACAAGCGATAATCCACAGGCAACGAATCGTTGAATAATTTGAATAGCGCGCTCGTTTCGCCCTGAAATCTTCCACCCCATAAAGCCATGCTAACTCCCCTTACTCACTGCTTATTTGAAATCGACTCATCTGAATCAAAAACTAAATCAAAACCTAAAAACAAAAAAGGGCGCTAGGCGCCCTTTTAAACGACCTCTTACTTAAACTTTACATCATTAGCATTGAGTGCGCGGATGCGACTCGCTAATGAGTACAGGCGGATAAAGCCTTCGGCATGTTTTTGATCGTACACTTGATCTTCACCAAAGGTGGCAAACGCTTCAGAGTACAAGCTGTTAGGTGAACGTTTCTTCACTGCGCTCGCTTGGCCTTTGTAGAGTTTAACCACAACTTCACCGTTAACTGATTCAGCCAGTGACTCAGATGCTGCCAGCAATGACTTACACAGTGGCGTGAACCAACGGCCGTCATACACTAAATGCGCCATTTGTGCGGCAACTTGCTCACGCCAGTTACGGCTAGTCTTGTCGAGCACAAGCTCTTCAATCGCACGTAGTGCTGCGAACATCACAGTGCCGCCGGGTGTTTCATAACAGCCACGAGACTTCATGCCGACTAAACGGTTTTCAGTGATGTCGATACGACCCACACCGTGTGGCGCAGCAATCGCGTTTAATGTCATCAGTGCAGCATAAGGCGTTAGGGCTTCACCATTCACTTTAGTAATACGGCCATGTTCTACTTCTAGCGACACATATTCAGGCTTGTTCGGTGCATCTTCAGGATCGGCAGTCAGTGTCCATACGCCTTTGCTTGGCTCGTTCCATGGATCTTCTAACTCACCACCTTCATGGGAAATATGGAAAGCGTTGGCATCACGGCTATAGATTTTAGTCGCTGACGCTGACGTCTTGATGTCACGTTCAGCTAAATAGGCCAGCAGATCTTCACGGCTCTGCATAGTCCATTCACGCCATGGTGCAATCACTTTTAAATCAGGTGCTAATGCGGCGAAGCAACCTTCGAAACGCACTTGGTCGTTACCTTTGCCGGTACAACCGTGGCACAGAGCATCTGCGCCCACTTTACGAGCCACTTCAACCTGCGCTTTAGCAATGATAGGACGCGCCATTGACGTACCGAGTAAATAAGTGCCTTCGTAAATCGCACCGCTCGCAATCGTTGGGTAGATATAGTCTTTAACGAATTCTTCTTTTAGATCGACGATATGACATTCAGAAGCACCTGAAGCTAAAGCTTTTTCAGTCAAGCCAACCAGCTCTTCTTCGCCTTGGCCAACGTCGGCGCAGAATGCGATGATTTCACAGTTATCGTAGTTTTCTTTTAACCAAGGAATAATGGCCGAGGTATCTAGACCACCTGAATAGGCTAAAACCACTTTTTTCACGCCAGTATTTTTTATCTCGATAGACATCTTAAATTCCTATGACTCGTTTCTCTCAGGGAGAAAACAGGCTGCTAAACAGGGTTAATTTAACTAAATAAGGTTACCAGTACCGCATTTTGGGCATGCATCCGATTTTCGGCTTGTTGCAGAATTAAGGATCCTGCACCGTCCATCACTTCATCTGTTACTTCTACACCACGGTGGGCGGGCAAACAATGCATAAAGAAGTTAGCGCCCGCTTTCGCCATCAAAGCTTTGTTTACTTGGTATGGTGCAAACTTCGCTTTGATATCAGACAAAGGCGTTGGATCGCCCATTGAAATCCAAGTATCAGTATAAATAGCGTCGTGACCTTCAATCGCATCGATATCTGAAGTCAGCACTATCTTGCCGCCATATCGTTTGGCGAGCTCTTGCACTTCTGCCACTACGTAGCCATCAGGAAAGTGACCCGCTGGGCAGATCACTGTCATGGTGGCACCGAGAATAGCCGCACAGTACATCAGCGAGTTAGTGACATTATTACCATCACCAACATAAGCTAATTTAGCTTTACTGACATCCTCAAACTGCTCTGCCAGTGTTAAAAAGTCAGCTAAGGCTTGGCAAGGATGATAAAGATCCGACAGCGCATTGATCACGGGCACAGAGCCGAACTCGGCTAATTGTTCGATAGTGGTGTGTGAATAGGTTCTCGCCACAATTGCGTCGGCCCAACATGACAGGTTAGAAGCAAAGTCAGCAACCGATTCCCGTTTTCCCAGTTCACCATTTTGCTGGTCTAGGTATAAACAGTGGCCACCGAGCTTATTAATACCGATATCAAAGCTAACGCGTGTTCTGAGTGAGGGCTTTTCAAATAACATCACCACACTCTTGCCATCCAGCGCATGACGATACTCAGCCGGGTTGGCTTTAATCGTTTTTGCCAAGGCAATTAGATCCTGTAACTGCTGCTGGGTTAAGTCTTTTATCGATAGTAAATGCTTCATAACCTACTCCACTTATGGTTGGATTTGTGTTCCTACGGCTTCACCTTTTGCTAATGCGATTAATTGGCTTGCATCACGCCACGAGGCAACTTGTACCGCCTGCCCCATCCACTGTGCTACTTCGAGCGCAGCTTCAACTTTGACCTTCATTCCTTTTTCGATCACACCTTGCTTAACAAGGTCTGCTATCTGCTTGCCATTTAAACTGTGGATGAGCTGGCCTTTACCATCGAGCACCCCAGAAACATCCGACAGTAGCACTAACTTGCCGCCCACTAATTTGGCTAATGCCGTTGCCGCTTGGTCTGCATTGACGTTAAGCATTTGGCCATCGTCCATCATGGCGATGGAGCTACAAATCGGCATCCAACCTTGGGCGAGGATAAACTTAAGATAAGTGCCATCGTTTGGCGTGACTTCGCCCACTAGGCCTAAACGCTCATCTTTAATCTTAGCCGAAACAGTATTGCCATCGGCAAGACTCATGCCCACACTCACAATGCCAGCCTTAGTCGCTGCGCCTTGAAGGATTTTGTTCGAAGTGCCAGCCAATGCGCCGGCAATAATCGGCATTTGCTCTGGCGGAGTCACACGTAAACCTTCTAACTTGACGGTCTCCATACCATTAGCCGCTAACTGCTCATCCACCAGACAGCCACCGCCATGTACCATCAACACTTGCTGACCATTGGCTAACATAGCCGCAGCCGTATCCATCAATCGCGCCATCCCCATTTCACATTGCAGCAGCGCGCCGCCCACTTTAAGCACTAATACTGAGTTGTTTGTAGACATCTTGACGACTCTCTTAAATAAGGATGAACAATTAAAGGTTAAAATGAATCTTTATGCATTGCAGCGCTTGGCTGGCAGCACCTTTCATCAAGTTATCGATGGCACTGGCTACCACTAAGTAACCGCTATTCTCATCAAACTTCCAACCTAAATGGCAATTAGGTGTCAGCACCACATCGTCCACTTTCGGGAACTGATTGTGCTTTACAGTTACCAATGGCGCCTTGTCATACACACTATAGGCCGCGGCCACATCGGCAGTCGTAGTGCCTGGTTTTAGCTGCACGGTAATGGTCGCTAAAATGCCACGCTTAAAGTTGCCAAGGTGCGGGGTAAATATCACTTCTTGGCCAAGCTGAGTGGCGATCTCGGGTTGATGTCTATGGCCTAATACGCCGTAAGGTGTCAGGCTCACTTCACAAAAACTGGTATGTAACTGCGCTTTACGGCCCGCACCTGTTACGCCGCTCACGGCATTGATTACCGGATAAGCCGATGTCAGTAAACTCGCTAGCGGCTTTAACGCTGTCAATGATGCGGTCGGGTAACAACCTGGCACGGCAATCATCTTAGTCGCAGCGATTTCTTTAGCATTCCATTCGGCAAGGCCATACACGGCTTTGGCTAAAACTTCAGGATATTCATGCTCAAAGCCATACCACTTCGGATATTGCGCCACATCACTGAAACGATAGGCACCGCTTAAATCGAATACAGCTAACCCTTGGCTATAAAACCAAGCCGCTAAATGCAGGCTCACCGAGTGCTCAGTCGCGAGCACCACAGCATCGGCTTCGGCAACGATTTTTGCCTTAGCTTCATCGGACAATGGCGACAACGTTAATGCGATATGGCTGTAGCTAGGATACAAATCAGCTAAAGGTTTACCTTTATCTAAACTGTTTTCAGAAACATACAACCCCTGAATCGTCAGTTCTGCTGACGCATGGATTAAAGCGGTCAGTTGCGCGCCTGTGTAACCACTGGCACCAATAATGGCGATATTTTTCATGTTTTTTGTCTTATTAACCGAATCAAAGAAACTTAAAGAGTAGATGAATAGCTTACACGCAACCGCGCATATCTATGATGACAAGACTATCGTCGCAGGAAATCGTAATAGGTTGTTATTTTATTCACTGTCAGGCTAATACTGTGCATCATGATATTCACTCTACAGGTCACAGGTGGTGACTCATCTCAACTGATGGCTAGACTACCACAAAGATCTACTTATGCAATATATGTGAATATATATTTTTAATTTATTTTCATATTTTAAGCTCAAACTGGGATATCGAAGACACGCCTCCCATTCAGCTAACTCGTTAATAACTCAGTTATCCAGGGTCAATATGAGTCAAATCAGTCCTTTTCATTAACAGCTAAGATACATGTCTGCAAAGCATAAAATGATGCACTTCATATTCACTTGCACTAATCATCAAAAAATATTGCGTGACTTCGCATTTCTATTGAATATTCTTCATCAAATACCGTGATTGGTTGCATATCGGATAAGCCAGTCGTATAAGTTATAAGTTCTGCTGTTGACCATAGCCCCAAGTGATAGGTATTGTGCTAACGGGCTAAATGCACAGCGGAATTTTCATGTTTTTCTATTCGGAGTAACTATGTCAGTAACCATGGCAGACAATATGACAGATATGTATGCGTCATTAAGATCGAACGTGAGTATGTTAGGCCAAATCCTTGGCGATACTATGCGTACCCATCTTGGGGACTCTTTTCTTGAGAAGGTTGAACAGATCCGTAAGCTTGCCAAAGACTCACGCCGAGGCGATCAAGCCGCCAGAGAGCAAATGCTCGAGTTACTGACAGCTTTGCCAGACGAAGAATTAGTCCCTTTTGCAAAAGCTTTTAACCAATTTCTTAACTTAGCTAACTTATCCGAGCAATTTCATACTATCAGTCGTAATTGCGACGAACTTGTCTGCGTACCAGACCCAGTGGAACAACTCCTAGGCCGTATGTTAAATGGCCGTGTAGACCAAACGAAAATGCTCGACTGCCTTAAGACACTGGATATCGATCTGGTGCTGACAGCGCATCCCACAGAAATTTCACGTCGCACCTTGATCCAAAAGTACGCCGCCATTGTCGACTGCTTAACTGAGCAAGAAAACGATCAATTATCAGATAGAGAACGTCAGCAAATCAGTCTGCGCCTTCGCCAATTAATCGCGCAAATTTGGCACACCAATGAGATCCGCCGTGAGCGCCCAACACCTGTTGATGAAGCTCGCTGGGGATTATCAACCATTGAAGAGTCACTCTGGCATGCGGTGCCTGACTTCTTAAGACAACTTAACGATCGAGTGCAGCAACGTACAGGACAACAATTACCGATTGATATCGCGCCAGTGCGCTTTTCAAGCTGGATGGGCGGCGATCGCGATGGCAACCCGTTTGTTACCGCAAAAGTCACCCAAGAGGTGCTCGACCGTAACCGCCATGCTGCCGCCAGATTATTCTTAAAAGATATCGTGCTGCTGGTCGGCGAACTGTCGATGGAAGAAGCCAATGATGAGTTAAAGGCTTATACCAATAACAGCTGCGAACCTTACCGCCACGTGTTGCGCTCCATTCGTCAAAGACTGCGCGATACCATAGATTATTTAAATGCGCGCATCGAAGGCCACAATCCTGAAGTCGATAAGTCGAGCCTGATTTGGCAAGAAAGCGATCTCAAAGCGCCGTTAGAAATGCTTTATAAGAGTTTAACCGACTGCGGTATGCGCTTAATCGCCAACGGTTTATTGCTTGATATTCTCCGTCGCCTCGCCTGTTTTGGCATTCACATGCTCAGACTCGACATTCGCCAAGACGCCAGCCGTCACAGCGATGTGCTCGCCGAATTAACTCGCTATCTCGGCATGGGTGATTTCAACCATTGGGATGAAACCGAGAAACAAGCTTTCCTATTACGCGAACTCAGCAACCGTCGTCCACTGATCCCAAGTAACTGGCAGCCGTCAGCCGATGTGGCCGAAGTGCTCAATACCTGTCGTTTAATTGCTAAACATCCGGCTAAAGCACTTGGATCCTATGTGATTTCGATGGCGGGTAAACCATCGGATGTCTTAACGGTTTTACTGTTACTCAAAGAAACGGGCTGTTCGCACCCAATGCGCGTGGTGCCGCTGTTTGAAACCCTAAGCGACTTAAACAACGCCGCGGCCTGTATTACCGATTTGCTCGATATCGACTGGTATCGTGGTTATACCAAAGGCATGCAAGAAGTCATGATTGGTTACTCTGACTCAGCTAAAGATGCCGGCGTAATGGCGGCGGCTTGGGCTCAGTACTACGCCCAAGAGCAGTTAGTGGCGGTCTGTAAACAAGCGGGCGTCAAGCTCACATTATTCCATGGCCGTGGTGGCAGCATTGGTCGCGGGGGTGGTCCTGCACACAAAGCGATTCTATCCCAACCACCAGGTTCGGTAGATGGCCGCATTCGCGTGACTGAGCAGGGCGAGATGATCCGCTTCAAGTTTGGCTTACCAAAACTCGCGGTTCAAAGCTTGGCCCTGTATACCTCGGCCGTATTGGAAGCAACCCTGTTACCACCGCCAGAGCCGAAGCAAGAATGGCGCAATTGCATGCAACGTATCGCAGAAGAATCAGTGGGTGCTTACCGTGGCATAGTGCGTGATGAACCTGATTTTGTGGCTTATTTCCGCGCGGCAACGCCAGAAGTGGAATTAGGAAAACTACCACTCGGCAGCCGTCCAGCCAAACGTCGTGTCGATGGTGGAATAGAAAGTCTGCGAGCCATTCCGTGGATCTTTGCTTGGTCGCAAAACCGCTTGATGTTACCTGCATGGCTTGGCGCCGGTGAAGCACTTCAAGCCGCCTGTGAACGCGGTGAAATGGGCTTACTGCAAGAGATGGAACGGGAATGGCCCTTCTTCAGCACTCGCATTTCAATGCTAGAAATGGTCTACGCCAAGGCGGAACCTAATTTGGCCCGCTACTACGAAACCTGTTTAGTACCTAAGGACTTGCATCACTTAGGCGAAACCTTGCGCCAACGCTTAGATCTGGGCATTAAAGTCGTGCTTGAGCTGACAAAATCGGATAGTTTAATGGCGCATACACCGTGGAATCGCGAATCAGTTAAACTGCGAAATCCGTATATCGATCCATTAAACTTCTTACAAACCGAGCTATTAGCGCGGACACGTAAGGAAACAACCGAAACTCCTGCGTCTGAACATGTACAGTTAGCGCTAATGCTGACCATTGCAGGTGTGGCAGCGGGAATGAGAAACACTGGTTAATGAAAAAACTTTCCCGCACGATTTGCTTGGGATTGACTGTACTGCTTGGCGGCTGCGTCTCGCAGTACAGTATCAGCGAGCACGAAATGGAGCAGTACCTCAGTAAAGAGATCCATTTTGAGATTAAACAAGGCAATCAGTTAGTTGGCGCAGAAGTGCGTATTAACGACATCAGTGTCAAGCTAGGTGCAAAACCTGACACTATGAGCGTAAGTGCCGCAACTCAAGTTTCAATTAAGAATCCGATCTTTCCATTGAGCGCCAAACTCACGACGACTTTCGAAGCCAAGCCTTGGTATGACAGTGCAACGCACAGTGTCTATCTGCGCCAACTCGAATTAGTCAAAGTGGAATCAACGCCCAAGGATATTGAAAAAGCGATTAGCAGTGCCACGCCGCAGGTGATGGGTTATCTAAGGCAATTCTTAGAAAACCAGCCTGTGTATGTACTGGATACCAAGGACAGTAACCAAGCACTGATGGCAAAAATGACCGAAAGCATTCAAGTTGCCCCAGGCAAATTAGTGCTTAAGTTCACTAAATAATCTGCCATTTTTGTATCTCTGTAGAAGTTAAAATGCTCCCTCGGGAGCATTTTTGTTGGCGGGTTTAAACTGGTATATGCCCGTATAAGAGTTACTTACTGAATCGCCCAATCGACTGATAATCGACGATCACAGCTTCAGCTAAAATCTCACGTCTTAGCATATCGTAAGCAACAGCGGCACTTAAACTGCGTACCAGATCCCGTGAACGTCTCGGTAGTTTAATCATCTGACTATAAACACCGCCGCGAGTTGCTAAAGCGATCGCCACAGTGCCCACAGGTTTCTCATCTGTGCCACCATCAGGCCCCGCAATTCCACTGGTTGCCAGCGCATAATCACTGTCTAAAATTTGCCTTGCCCCCTTAGCCATTTCTTCCACAGTCGCAATGGAGACTGCACCATGATCATCTAAGGTTGAAGGATTAACACCTAACACACGCACTTTAGATTCATTACTGTAAGTCACTAATCCGTGCTGTAAGTAAGATGAACTGCCAGGGAAATCAACTAACAGACTAGTGATCATGCCGCCAGTGCAAGACTCGGCAACGCTTAAGGTCAAGCCTGAGTTAAGTAGTTTGTAATGAATTTCTTCGGCAAGAGTGGCTTTATCTTCCGCGACAACCGCAGTACCCAGCACCATTTTGATGTGCCCAGCGACGCGAGGTAATACCGCAATCGCCTTCTCGCCACGGGCGAAAATCTTAATCTCAATATGCGGCATGGAAGAGCGGTAACCAATAGTAATGCCTTCTGGCAGCTCTAGCGGTTCTAACTTATCTGCCAAAGCGGACTCACCTTGGCCTATGGTCAATAGTTTCTTTAAGGCAACCTTAGCATCAAGGTTAAACTCTTCGCGAATAAAGGGAACAAACTGCTCTGTAACCATGTGCTTAAGCTCAAAAGGCACACCAGGCGTGAAGAATAACCAAGCGCGATTAAGTTTAACTCTAAAGCCACAAGCGGTTCCCACTGGGTTATCAACCATCACAGCTGAGGCTGGAAGCATAGCTTGCTTGAGATTACTTAAAGGCATTTCACGGTTATTACGGGTAAACCACTCCTCTAAACGCTCACGCCACTCCGCATTCTCAACCAATGGTTCGCCCTTCGCCTTCGCCATCGCTAAAGCAGACATATCATCACTCGTCGGCCCGAGACCACCATTAACGAGAATCACATCGGCATGTAAGCTACGTTCTTGGAAAACTGCAATCAAATCCTCGAGGCGATCACCTACGGTTACTCGACGCTGGATCTCGACACCATGCTCCATCATAGTACTGGCAAACCAAGCGGCGTTGGTATCAACAATCTGTCCCGCCAACACCTCTTCCCCAGTACAAATCATCTCTAACTTCATCTCAGATCCTTATCTACCCCAACAAATTAAATCATAAGGTAAGTAACCGCTTAACTAATAGCAATAGCTAGGCGCGATCTAGAACTCAGATCGCTGTAGCGAAATCGGAGCATTGACAAAATAAACGAACAAATAATCGACAACCATTACTTACTATTGATGTCATGAAGAATGAAAGAATGTGTTAAGGAGAGAAAAATGGGAGGAAAACTGACTAATTAAATAGACACTAGGCTGGATTTCACAAATTGCAGACGCAAAAAAGCCAGCTTATTCAGCTGGCTTGGTTACATCTCAATGAGATAATTAGGCGCTTGGCGATGACCTACTCTCACATGGGGAGACCCCACACTACCATCGGCGCGTTTGCGTTTCACTTCTGAGTTCGGGATGGGATCAGGTGGTTCCACAAGGCTATTGTCACCAAGCAAATTCTGTTTATTACCGTGTCCATCGCTGGCTCACGCTAATAATAATTCGGAAAGCTGATTTGCTTTGTTTGAGTTCAACAAGTACAAGGATGTACTTGATGTCATAAATGCAGGAGCATTTTATGACCAC
>NZ_JAKKRZ010000071.1:0-3126 GCF_025653725.1 Shewanella sp. SM74
GCTTTCCAGCTCTTTATCAAGACTGTCCAACATAATGTTAGAGAGTAATGGCGAGAGTGGGCCGCCTTGAGGCACGCCTTCGAAGCTTGCTTCAAATTGGTCGTTGACCATCACACCAGCTCGCAGGTATTTACCAATAAGCGCCAGCAGACGCTTATCCTGTACCTTGATCCTCAATTGAGTCATCAACAGGTCGTGATTTACTCGATCAAAGAACTTGGACAGATCAACATCGACGGCAAATTTGCGTTTATGTTTGATGATATCCCTGACTTGCAAGACTGCTTGTTTGGCATTCCTATTCGATCTAAAGCCGAAGCTATTAGCCGAGAAGGAAGGGTCAAACAACGGCGTGAGAATTTGAGCAATTGATTGCTGTATCACACGATCAATGACGTTAGGGATACCCAGTTTGCGTTTACCGCCATCGGGTTTGTCGATCTCTACGCGTCTGACTGCTGAGGGTTGATATTCACCTAACTCAAGTTGAGATTTACACTGTTGCCAACCGCCTTGCTGCACCCAAAGCGGGAAGGCTTCGATGGTCATGCCATCGATACCAGCCGCGCCATTATTGGCTTTAACCTGACGCCAAGCTCGGTGTAGATTCTCAGGCTGAAGCAGTTGTTGGAATAAATCGCTGTTGAAGGCTGGTTGCATATCAATACGCTGCTGATAGTAATCGTCTGGCGACGTAGTGGGTATCRACAAGTTTGACAAGACTCCTCTTCTTCTAAATGTTCAGGCCTTCACCATGTACCCACCACGCTAACGCGGGGTATGCTATCCCAWCCATTACGATGGGCGTTGGGCTACTATGCCGTCTGCTGACTTCTGCTTAATCACATRCCGAGTTRCCCCGTCATGCGCTATCGGTTTTCATCTGGTTCGCTCTTTTCAGTCGATGASAYTGAAAAGCCAAGGCACTTATARACCAGAGCCTKACTGGTTAWTGACCGATCGCGTGTTAAGCAGATCTCCCCAGATAARAACATGAACTTTCYTTGCACTGCTGCATCATTTACGGTGGCCATTAGATCACGTGGTTTCGTCGTCTTGTGCCAACTCACCTCTAGCCTACGCCTCATATGATGTTCTTGTTCATCAGCTCGCAAATTTGCTAGCGGCTTCCTTCAGACCAATCCTCGCGGATAAGCCCTTGCCATTCGCTAGTAGTTAACGTTTAATAACAGSATGTTATTGAACGGTGACCTTCCTACAGAGGACTTTCACCYCATTAGTTCATGCCCATGCTGGGCGTACACAAGTAAATCCAGGTGACGTCTACGACGCACCTGATTTAGGCGTTAGAATCACAACTTTAAAATCGGGGAACGTCACATTGTTACAGCACTCTGAATACCCACTCAAAATCACCACCTCGGGATATGAGGTCATTGCATCCGGAGTTGTGCACTTGACTGCGCCAGAGGTGAAATTTTCACTAGCCAATCTCGTTATAAAATATCAATTCAAGAATAGCTCAGAAGACTCTCGATTTATCGCGGAAGTGATTGACAATGAACTAGTTATTAGCCTTTATAACTTCAACAACTCGCTAGGCCAGGGAAGAATAGAACCTATTGAAATTGGGACTCTCGGAGGAAAAAGACTCTTCGCCACATGGTTTGTAAACACCCCGACTGGTTCGGGAGACATTCGGCAGTTCTGCTACACATTTATGCTAATGGGAGCTTAAGCATGCAAGGATCTATCAAGCTTCCAGACACCAAAGAAAGTACTATTGAAGGAAAACCCGGCTCACTTACAAGTAAAGAGATTGCCGGAAAAATTGCCGGGCATATTGGCACCGGCAGAAATGCAAAAGACTCATTCATATGGATGACGATAACCTGGAGCTTCATCATTGCATCCGGGCTAAGTGCTCTTCTTTTTGTACGATCTTTTTTTGTGACATCTGAGGGCGACGCACTATTGCAGTCAATAGTTCAAATATGGAGCGTTTTTGTTCCAATTATCACGCTAGCACTTGGCTATGCGTTCGGAAAAGGTGAGTGAAGGTTCTAACTACTGGTTCAAATCGTTCGCTGCGCTCACAGGGATCGGCTAAAGCCGGCCCCTTAACCAAACGTTAGGCCGCACTGAAGGGATCACATATGGAAGCTGCAATATTCGGATTTGTAGGCGCATTGATAGGAGCTGTTCTTGGCTTTATCGGTTCGATTCTTAGCACCTTTGGCAAATCAAAGGATGTTCAGCTAGACGTTCGCACGAAAGTCGTCACAAATGAGCGAGCTCAATGGCGCAAGGACATGCGAGAACTGTCTGCTGAATATGTCGCGCTATCCAATCGTGTGGCCGTTGCGCCGAGGGAAAATGACGAATACGAGCTAGAGCGTACTCGGGTTCTGATTCGACTCAGGCTGAATGTAAACCCAGACCATAAGCTCGATGCAAAGCTGCTTCTGGTGCTCCCTGTTATATCTCAAAATGCCCGCACCAAGAATATAAATGACCTCAAATCGAAGTTAGAAGAATTCGAGACAGATATGCAGGCATTGCTTAAACGGGAGTGGGATAAATCCAAAGGTGAGGCAGAAACCGGCAACATCGCTGCTTCGGATAGCCGTGCGGCCTAACCATTCAATCCAGGGGACTCCGAAAAAGCTGCGCTTTTTCTCTGCCCCTGAGCTCAAACGTTAAACCCATAGAAATTTTAATCCGAAACTCAAAAATTAGTGTTGGGGATCTAACACGCTTTTGTCCAAAAGTGAGTTTGAAAATGATCAAACTTAATTATGAGAAACTGAAATTCGTCCTCAGATAAATTATCAAACAATAGCGGTATTACCGTTCATGACACCCATAATTTTTATCAAACTTTATTATGGTCGTACAACAGGCTGGGGGAACGTTGCTCTGAAGAATCCCCTGATGATTTACAAATAAATCATCAAATTAGGGTGGAAGCGCATCTTGTTGCATGATCAAATGGTTTCGCTAAAAACTACACTTGGACAACAAGATGCGCGAAGCCAATATCCTACAACATTCTTTACACCAATACTGCCCAGAACTTCACCTAAAACGATTAAACAGCTTGATGCTGGCCTCTAAGGCACTGATTGAATGTAAGACACTGACCTTGACTGAGTTAGGTCGAAA
>NZ_JAKKRZ010000072.1:0-3042 GCF_025653725.1 Shewanella sp. SM74
CAGTAGGAGATCAAAATGCACTGGCTCAGCTTCACAGTATTTCGCCCGTTGCATGGCAGCACATCAATATGTATGGCAATTTTGAGTTTAGTCCATCAACCTCAAAAATAGATATCGATGCATTGGTTGCTCGATATGCTGAACCAGAATATTGGAAGCAAGCGCTGATTGAGAACGAGAATTCAAGTGAGTGATTTTAGAATTTAAAGCTAACTTTACATTTTTGGCGCGTTGGGCAAATTTAGCCATCATCGAGTTCTCTCCAGAACATCCATGACAACCCTGCCATCGCCTACCTGTTGAGTCTTGGCTCAAAGCGAAGTAGGCAGACTATGGGCTCATTCCTTAATATCGTCGCCAAGATGATCGGGTTTCAGAACCTTCGTGATTGTGCATGGAGCTCAATGAGGAGGCACCACATTTTGGCCGTGCTCGAAATGCTAAGCGATTCAGGTAAAGCTCCGGCAACCATCAACACCTATCTCGCAGCGCTGAAAGGTGTAGCTCTTGAAGCGTGGACGATGAAACAAATAGACACGGACAGTTTCCAGCACATTAAGCAAGTGCGCTCTGTGAAAGGGTCCAGGCTACCCAAGGGCAGAGCCCTTGAACGCCATGAAATTCGCAGTCTTTTTTTCACATGTGAAAGCGATCTAAGCTCCAAGGGGGTGCGTGACGCGGCTATTTTGGGGGTTCTTCTCGGATGCGGTTTACGTCGTTCTGAAATTGTCGCCTTGGACATGGTGGACATGATTTATAAGGACCGAGCTCTCAAGGTGCTTGGCAAGGGCAACAAAGAGAGAATTGCTTATGTACCTGGCGGTGCATGGAAAAGACTGGAGAAGTGGGTTGAAGAGGTTCGGGGGGAGCATGAAGGTCCTCTTTTCCCGAGGATAAGGCGATTTGATGATGTGACAGGAGAGAGGATGTCTGATCAGGCCATCTACCACATTCTGGAAACCAGAAGAGTCGAAACAGGTCTGGAAAAGTTCGCCCCTCACGATCTTCGGCGTACCTTTGCCTCCTCGATGCTGGATAACGGTGAGGACATTGTGACCGTGAAGGATGCTATGGGCCACTCAAGTATCGCCACCACCCAGAAATATGACAGACGTGGTGATGAACGTTTGAAGAGAGCAAGCCAACGCCTCGATCTAGCGGATTAACAACATGAATGATGAAGAACTCGAACTCGCCAGAGCCGATGCCATAAAAGACGATAGATGCTTTTCAAAGGGGCGGCTCAGGGATGAATTTAGGATGAAGCCCAAGCCCGGAGTGGAGCCTGTTTCGTTCTACAAAAACGGGTATGGCAGACAATTTGGCGTGTTCCGTATTGCTGATTGCGAGCCAATGAAGAGCAGGGCCTGTTCACCGGCCTCAGAAAAACAAATCAGGGCTCAGCTTATCCTATCTATCAAAGCAAGAATGCGTAGCAACCTAGCAAAAGCATCGGTTGTGGCTGAAACATGGGTAAACCTGGAGCCCGTAGTTCTCGACACTGAGACGACCGGCCTTGGTGAAAGAGACCAGGTGATAGAGTTGGCTGTCACAGACATCTGGGGCGATGTTCTACTGAACACCAGGTTGCGGCCAACCGTGAAAATTTCCCCTCATGCAATGGATGTTCATGGAATCAGCGAGGCGGATCTGACGAATGAGCCTATGTGGCCTCAAATTGCGCCAGCTCTTGCCCAGCTTCTCTCTGGCCGACATGTAGTGATATTTAACTCCAGTTTCGATAGCAGGCTGTTGAGGCAGACTGCCGGTGCATTTGGAGATCATATGCCTTGGTGGGAAGAGAAAAATTTGCTGTGTGCGATGACGCTGGCGTCTGATGCCTTTGGTTCAACCAACCGGCACGGCACTATCTCGCTTGCGGATGCAACCTACCAAGCAGGCGTGGTTTGGAAAGGTCGAGCCCATTCAGCAGCGACCGACGCCATTGCCACCGCCGATCTGGTGACAGAGATAGCAAAAGTCCAACGTAATCTCGTGGTTCAGCTCCAGGAGATTCAAAGCAAAGGTAATTTGGAATGACAGAACAATCCTACGGCGAAAGCCTGAAATTTTTCTCAGACTGGCAGAAAGACCCGGCGAAACGTACCGGCATTAATGTGCAACACACGCTAACCAGAGGTGATTATCCTACTGTCAGCATCGAGATTGCACCGATCAGGGCGTCGGGGTCCAGCCCAGACTGGAAAAGCAAGATCACAGTGCAACTCACTCGTGGCGAGCTGACGGCGTTTTGCTGTGTTCTCTTTGGCTTGCGTAGCAAGGCTGAGGGTTCATATCACGGTGACTCGAAGAACAAGAGCTTTGCGGTTTACAACAACGGCAAAGCCGGTGTTGCAATCATTCTCAGCGAGAGAGGCAACCAGCTCCAGAATTTTATCAATGATGACGACCGGATGGAGCTTGCAGTTTTCGCAGTTCGCCAGCTTTCCAACGCATGGAAAGTTACCCCTTCTGATGCCATCGCGCTGCTACGCCAATCAGCGTGGATGGACCGAAATTTGTCCTAATCGAGCAAATCTAGGCACCCTAAAAGTCGTCCTAGGGGACGATAGAGAAAACGGACAAAATCGTACGCTAAGCGTGCGGCCTGTCAGGTTGAGGCCCTAGAGGTTGCAGGCGAGTCGTCAGAAAATGCTGGAATCGGCCCTATTCTGACACTGCCCAAGGTTCCGGCCTGACGCCCAGTTAGGGCATAGCCTAGATTGACATGCGCGATGCAACCCTTAACTTGCTTGCACCTATCGTTTCCATGCTAGCTTTATCGTAACGCTAAAGAAATTGGGCTTAATGCCGAATACAATAAAATAAAACAGCCAACCCTTGAGGCTCTTATGCGCCAGAATTTACCAGTGACGGGTCGAAACTTAGAACTCCCAAAAGATACCAATATTCTTTCGACTACCTCCCCTCAAAGCCATATCACGCACGGCGGCCGCAAAAACTGAGTGCAACACCTGACCTTTCCGGTACGGTGCTGCCACTATGTCCTATCACGAACTCAGTATCCCCGAACGTGCGACC
>NZ_JAKKRZ010000073.1:0-3027 GCF_025653725.1 Shewanella sp. SM74
AAAACCCATCTGGGTTGTATGGTTAAGCCTCTCGAGTCATTAGTACATGTTAGCTCAACGCCTCACAACGCTTACACACCATGCCTATCAACGTCCTAGTCTCGAACGGCTCTTTAGAGGAATTAAATTCCTAGGGATGACTCATCTTAGGGCTCGCTTCCCGCTTAGATGCTTTCAGCGGTTATCGATTCCGAACGTAGCTACCGGGCAATGCCATTGGCATGACAACCCGAACACCAGCGGTTCGTCCACTCCGGTCCTCTCGTACTAGGAGCAGCTCCCTTCAATCATCCAACGCCCACGGCAGATAGGGACCGAACTGTCTCACGACGTTCTGAACCCAGCTCGCGTACCACTTTAAATGGCGAACAGCCATACCCTTGGGACCGACTTCAGCCCCAGGATGTGATGAGCCGACATCGAGGTGCCAAACACCGCCGTCGATATGAACTCTTGGGCGGTATCAGCCTGTTATCCCCGGAGTACCTTTTATCCGTTGAGCGATGGCCCTTCCATTCAGAACCACCGGATCACTATGACCTACTTTCGTACCTGCTCGACGTGTATGTCTCGCAGTTAAGCTGGCTTATGCCATTGCACTAACCGTACGATGTCCGACCGTACTTAGCCAACCTTCGTGCTCCTCCGTTACTCTTTGGGAGGAGACCGCCCCAGTCAAACTACCCACCAGGCACTGTCCCTAATCCCGATAAGGGACCTAGGTTAGAACATCAAAACTACAAGGGTGGTATTTCAAGGACGACTCCATCATGACTAGCGTCACAACTTCAWAGTCTCCCACCTATCCTACACATGTAGGTTCAATGTTCAGTGCCAAGCTATAGTAAAGGTTCACGGGGTCTTTCCGTCTAGCCGCGGGTATACGGCATCTTCACCGCAATTTCAACTTCACTGAGTCTCGGCTGGAGACAGCGTGGCCATCATTACGCCATTCGTGCAGGTCGGAACTTACCCGACAAGGAATTTCGCTACCTTAGGACCGTTATAGTTACGGCCGCCGTTTACCGGGGCTTCGATCATGAGCTTCTCTTGCGATAACCCAATCAATTAACCTTCCGGCACCGGGCAGGCGTCACACCGTATACTTCCTCTTGCGAGTTTGCACAGTGCTGTGTTTTTGATAAACAGTTGCAGCCACCTGGTATCTGCGACTCCCGTCAGCTTAGAGAGCAAGTCTCATCACCAACAGGAGCGTACCTTCTCCCGAAGTTACGGTACCATTTTGCCTAGTTCCTTCAGCCGAGTTCTCTCAAGCGCCTTGGTATTCTCTACCCGACCACCTGTGTCGGTTTGGGGTACGATTCCCACTAACCTGAAGCTTAGAAGATTTTCCTGGAAGCATGGCATCAACTACTTCAGTCCCTTAGGACCTCGTCATCAGCTCTCAGTGTGTACAYTAAAGTRCGTGTCCCCGGATTTGCCTAAGAAMACMACCTACCACCTTAAACGCGGACTACCAACGCCGCGCTAGCCTAGCCTTCTCCGTCTCTCCATCGCAGTTAGCGGAAGTACAGAAATATTAATCTGTTTCCCATCGATTACGCCTTTCGGCCTCACCTTAGGGGTCGACTCACCCTGCCCCGATTAACGTTGGACAGGAACCCTTGGTCTTTCGGCGAGGGGGTTTTTCACCCCCTTTATCGTTACTCATGTCAGCATTCGCACTTCTGATACCTCCAGCGTGGGTTACCCCTTCACCTTCAACGGCTTACAGAACGCTCCTCTACCGCGCACAGTAAACTGTGCACCCGTAGCTTCGGTGACTAGCTTAGCCCCGTTACATCTTCCGCGCAGGCCGACTCGACTAGTGAGCTATTACGCTTTCTTTAAATGATGGCTGCTTCTAAGCCAACATCCTAGCTGTCTAAGCCTTCCCACATCGTTTCCCACTTAGCTAGTACTTTGGGACCTTAGCTGACGGTCTGGGTTGTTTCCCTTTTGACGACGGACGTTAGCACCCGCCGTCTGTCTCCCGAGTAGTACTCATTGGTATTCGGAGTTTGCAAAGGGTTGGTAAGTCGGGATGACCCCCTAGCCTTAACAGTGCTCTACCCCCAATGGTATTCGCTCGAGGCGCTACCTAAATAGCTTTCGAGGAGAACCAGATATCTCCCGGTTTGATTGGCCTTTCACCCCCAGCCACAAGTCATCCGCTAATTTTTCAACATTAGTCGGTTCGGTCCTCCAGTTGATGTTACTCAACCTTCAACCTGCCCATGGCTAGATCACCGGGTTTCGGGTCTACACCTTGCAACTAAACGCGCAGTTAACACTCGGTTTCCCTACGGCTCCGCTATTCGCTTAACCTCGCTACAAAATGTAAGTCGCTGACCCATTATACAAAAGGTACGCAGTCACGGTCTCAAGAACCGCTCCCACTGCTTGTACGTATACGGTTTCAGGTTCTATTTCACTCCCCTCACAGGGGTTCTTTTCGCCTTTCCCTCACGGTACTGGTTCACTATCGGTCAGTCAGGAGTATTTAGCCTTGGAGGATGGTCCCCCCATATTCAAACAGGATGTCACGTGTCCCGCCTTACTCGTTTTCATCAATGGTTAGTTTTCATGTACGGGGCTATCACCCTGTGCCGCTGCGCTTTCCAACGCATTCCACTAACACCCCACTGACTTAAGGGCTAATCCCCGTTCGCTCGCCGCTACTAGGGGAATCTCGGTTGATTTCTTTTCCTAAGGGTACTTAGATGTTTCAGTTCCCCTCGTTCGCCTCGCAACACTATGTATTCATGTTGCGATAACAGCTTATGCTGCTGGGTTCCCCCATTCGGACATCGTTAGCTCAAATGCTTGTTACTAGCTCGCCAACGCTTTTCGCAAGTTACTACGTCCTTCATCGCCTCTGACTGCCAAGGCATCCACCGTATACGCTTAGTCGCTTAACCATACAACCCAAATGAGTTTCACTCAYCTGCGCCGCATTGCGACCAGCTTGGTTTTACTTGTCTCACTTCTGACCAAAGAAGTGGACGCGCCTTAGACGTAAACTAT
>NZ_JAKKRZ010000074.1:0-3018 GCF_025653725.1 Shewanella sp. SM74
ACTGGCAAGGTTGAATTAGGCTGATACTCAGCCAGTAAAGCGCGCTGTTTATAGTAAGTGGTGATAGAGACATTATGGTGTTGGCAAAATTCGATATTAGTGCCACTAAACGAGCCGCGTTGTTGAAGTAGCATCTGCCACTGAGTAGTTGTTCTGTATGTTTTCATCACCTGCTCCAAATTTATCATTGAGCAGGTATTTTTAGACAATCAGAACATCGATGCTAGGTGTACTTCGCTAGACGCATACGGTGCTTGCAGATTTTGACAGTCTGGACTTTGATGCAAAGCTATTGCCTAGCTTGCTCGATATGACAGAGCAAAAGAACTGGTCTCTAGTCGCTTCATATGCATGGCATCGTAGATATACGGGTGACTGGCAATGGTTTGATGATATAGACAAGTCAGAATGGAATCCCAAACAGATTTCCAACCTGCTCTGCGCTTTGCCATTTAATAGGAATGCATGGGAAAGAGCTGCGCAGTTACTTGGTGAGAATGAGTGCGAGTACTGGAAACATACAGGGGCTAACATTCACCAGTCTGACGGTGACACAGAGTATGCATTAGTAAAGCTTCTTGAACACGACCGACCAAGTGCTGTAATTGGTGGATTGTCGAGTAATCTCTTCAATAAACAGGAGATAAACCCTGAACTCGCTTGCAAGGCACTGCTTGCACTTGTGCAGTCAGAAGAACAAGCTGAAAGAGTAGACAGTTACCATATCACGCAAATTATTAAGTATCTTCAAAAGAATATCGACACAGACGAAAATAAACTCTTTCAGGTCGAATGGGCATATGTTTCGTTATTGGATCAGCATGCTGAAGGTTCGCCAGTGACCTTAGAAAACAGGTTAGCATCCACCCCTAGTTTCTTCTGTGAGCTGATTCAGCTCGTATATCGAGCGAAGGGCATTGCGGCTGACGCTGCAGTACAAACCGAACTGAGCCGCAGTATTGCCCTTAACGCGTATCGTCTACTCTCTACATGGAGTTCTGTTCCTGGTACTCAGCCAAATGGGGAATTTAATCCTGAAGCATTCTCAGAATGGCTAACGGCAATGGAAGATATCGTAAAAGCATCTGGGCATTATGATGTCGCGCTGATTCAACTTGGCAATGTACTTGTTCATTCTCCTGCTGGAACAGATGGTTTATGGATACACCCTGTGATAGCAAATGCAATGAATAGCAGAGAGCGCTCTAGTCTTAGAGATGGATATCGGACAGGAATTTTAAATTCTCGAGAAGCTCACATAGTTGACCCAGAAGCTAAGCCTGAAAGAGCGTTGGCCGACACATATCGGCGACGTGCCAATGAAGTTGAGAATGCTGGATACCAACGGTTAGCTTTAACATTGAGGGAAGTTGCTGATAGCTACGATAGGGAGGCAGAACGCATAATCTCGCGTGGTGATCTATATTGAGGGCAGGATAACCGCTGTGTTCAGTAATTTTACACGCCTCACTTCCCAAAACTCCGGTATCCAGTAAGTGGGGAGTTAACTCAGATACGCTGCTTTCTATTTGCCATACCTGAGTTAATTTATGGTTCGCAAATTTTGTAAAACACCTAACAACAAGTTTTGTCCAAAAACGAGTTGACCTGAGTATGATACTTGATTACTTGAATTTCACAGTAACTAGATGCGATAACCTGCATCAGTATGAATCTATATTGAGATCTGCATCGAATTTGAGACAGCATGATAAAGCTCAACGTATCGTTTAGTATGAGACCTTATTACTCTCCCACAGCTGTCTCCAGAAATATACTCCAGATAGCGCTACAGCAAAGAGTAACACTACAAACAAGCATAATGCCATGATAGGACCGAGCAAATTAAATAGAGGGGTGTAACTGAGCGGTAGAGTTCCAATCACAAAACACAGGCAGTACAGAGCAATATAGCTGTTATTCAAATCAACCTTGCTTGGAACGGCATTAGCCACGACTGAAGAAGTGAAATACATCCAGATTCCAAACCGCATCGGTTCACCAACGGCGAAATTATACAGCGCAGACCAGTCAGTAATGGATGGCGCTTGGAATAACCAATTAAGTATGCACACAACAGCATAACCGCCGAAAAGCGGGGCTATTCCGACTAATAAACGTAAAACAGGGCTAATTAATGATGGTCGGTACTGGTACTGCACAAAGCCAAGTGTGCCGTCAGGCTGTGGTGAGAAAAAGGATATTTGGGTAATAGTAAACCGAACCAGAATTGCAGTAAGAGCATGACTGAGTTCATGGATAAATACACCCGGGGCCGCATAAAGACGAAACAACAAACCACGCCCAATAGTGGAAAATACCCTGTCGCGCAATAGTGACAGTAGTGTTAGGGTTACCCCTAAACTGAATACTGCTAGCCAGCCTTCATTTGCCATAAGTCGTTATTTAAGGTTAATAAATACTATTAGATATTTCCATTTCCCTAATGCTGTATGCATGGGCGATGTCAGCACGTTCGACGGCGTTTTTCGCATCAGCCTCCAGGCGCTCAACCATCACTTCCAAAGTTTCCATGTGCTTGGCACGGCGTAAGCGTAATACATAGGTTTTCACAGTGTCACTAGCACTATTGAAGTTGAACATCTCACGTAACATTGTTTCGTCCTGAGTAAAAGGTTTCCCAGATGTATTTCTGAGCAAGACATTAGCACCAAATGATAAGTCCCAACATAACCGATGCTAAAATAATTTAACTTAGACCATCATGCAAGCAACGGGGAGGACAAGCAAGAGCATGGATTGCCGCGGAGCTCTGAAGGATCCCCTCATAAATCAGCCATAGCATAGCCATATTTGAGCAACTGATTGGCGAATAATACCCAGGCCGCCAGCAATTCTTTCTCCGTGATTTGATAATCAGGCCGCCTGAGTACCTCCAATCCCAAGCGAATCGTTGAGAGTACCGTTCGATGCCCAATGGTATTGGCCTGAAAATGCTTATCCCAGCCCTGTTGCTGTGCGTGTAAACCAACTAGCCACAACAGGCATTGAACCATC
>NZ_JAKKRZ010000075.1:0-2390 GCF_025653725.1 Shewanella sp. SM74
GTAACCGTCTAGCGAACCACACCTACTGTTTAAAATTCCAGGGTAACAAGCTATCGATATTGGGTTCTGGTTTACACAGTTCATCAAGGCAAACCATGATGTAATCAAATGGGATTAGACCATTTATTTTGGCGGTTTCCACAATACTGTAAAGGGCGGCACTGGCATGTGCACCGTTAGCCGTTTGGCTAAATAACCAATTTTTTCGGCCTATCACAAACGGTTTTACTGCACGTTCAGCTCTATTGTTATCGATGCTGAGTCGTCCATCATCCACATAGCGAATGAGTTTGTGCCATTGATTAGCCAGGTAATTAGCCGCCTCAATTAGTTTGGTATTGCCCACTAAATTTGGCTGGTTCTGCTCAAGCCATGCTTTTAGCTTGTCCAGTATAGGCACACTGGCTTGTTGTCTTGTCGTGTATTTATCATCCACACTTTTATCTTTAACGCGTGACTCAACGCCGTACAGTTTTTGGATAAGGCTCAATACCACATCCGCTTTGCCGGTTTTATTTTTCCCTTGTAGCTTTTTCGCGTCGATAAATTTACGACGAGCATGAGCCCAACAGCCGATTAAGGTTGCCTCTGTTTTGGCATAGGCCTGATAACCATCCACGTGTAAATACCCTTGATATCCATCAAGATAATTAACCACGCAGGCGGCCGCGCGACTATTGTGGAAGTCGTAAAGCACGATATTAGGGATAGGATTATTCGGGTCTGGTGAATCTCGACCTGAACAATACACCCACATGTAGCTGTTCACTTTATCGGATTTCACCACCTTTAATGGCGTTTCATCGGCAAACAGCGTGGGCTGCTTTAACAGCTCGGCTTTAAGTCGCTCAACTAGTGGCGCGAAGAGTGCGGCGGATTTGTCTATCCAGCTGCTCATGGTCTGGCGACTGAGCTCAATACCGTATTGCTTGAACATGGCTTCCTGGCGATAAAGCGGTAACCCATATTGGTATTTACTGGTGATAAGCTGACTGAGCAAACTGCTTGTTGCAATGCCTTTGTTGATGGGCATGGCAGGCATTGAGGCTTGCTTTATCTGTGTTTGAATCGAGGATTTATCACAGTGACGGCAAGCGTACTTAGGCCGAATGTGCTCAATCACTTTGATTTGAGCGGGAATAAACTCAAGCTTTTCTGACTTATCTTCACCCATTTTATGTAGCTCACCGCCACAGCAATCACAGGTTTTATCTTCTATATCGTGGATAACTTGTTCACGGGGTAAGTCTTTTGGCAGTGGCTTACGCACCGGTTTTTTACGGGTATAACTAATGGATTGCTGCTCTTCCTCAATGGCTTCAATAATCTCTTCCACTTCATTGAATAACTCGCCTTGCCCCACAAAGCCTTCAGCACTTTTGCCGAATTGTTTTTGTTGAGCCAGGCGCCAGCGTTCTTCTAACGCAGCGATTTGTGCATCTTTCTGTAAAGATAATTGCCGCTCATTTTCGAGCAGTTTTTCCAGCTCAGCGATGCGCTGTTTAAGGGCGAGTTCATTTTTCATGAAGCCTATTTTAAGGCATAACAAAAGGCTTTCCAGTGCTAACTGAACGTCTTTTGATGATCATCAATCGATCGCCAACTCTTTTGAATAATTAAAGCACTTGCTTACCTGCGACATCAATTTTGCTGTGGCCAATCACATCATAACCCGCTAATAACCAGCGTAATTGTTGCTCGGTTAATGTCATGGTGGGTGACATGAGTTTAGGCCATTTGAACTTATGTTTATCTAATCGCTTATACCACAGGGCAAACCCGGTGTTATCCCAGTACAGCAGTTTGAGTTTGTCGCGCCCTTTATTACGAAACACAAATAGCGCACCACTGAGCACCGGTAGTTCAAGCTCTGCTTCCACTAAGGCGGCTAATCCATTAATCGATTTACGAAAATCGACCACATCCGCACATAAATAAACGGTGGGCACATCAACAAACATCTTCATGCCATCAGCCCTTTAATGATGGCAACGATATCGTTCGTTGCTAAATTGGCAGGAAACATTAACTGGCCTGTGCGGATATCAAACTGCACCACATTTTGATGAGTTTGCGCGCAGACTTCAGTGGTGGTTTGTTTTAACTGAATAAAACGTGATGATGTGGGGTTCGTTGTTTGCACTGGCAAGGTTGAATTAGGCTGATACTCAGCCAGTAAAGCGCGCTGTTTATAGTAAGTGGTGATAGAGACATTATGGTGTTGGCAAAATTCGATATTAGTGCCACTAAACGAGCCGCGTTGTTGAAGTAGCATCTGCCACTGAGTAGTTGTTCTGTATGTTTTCATCACCTGCTCCAAATTTATCATTGAGCAGGTATTTTTAGACAATCAGAACATCGATGCTAGGTGTACTTCGCTAGACGCATAC
>NZ_JAKKRZ010000076.1:0-2145 GCF_025653725.1 Shewanella sp. SM74
CTCACTCATTATCTAGTGCGCTTGGTGGAAAACAACGACAATCGCTGAATATTCCGTATCTGCAAAGCATTAGTCTACTGACAGGCTACAGGCCGGAAGCTCGTAAGACCGAAAGCGCAAACCAGTTCTCCCGCCGTGTCGTTAAAATCAGCAAACAGGGTATTGAGAAGGGCAATTCTAGGATGGTGTTTTACAAACCAAAATTGGACTGCAGATTACATGAGGCACACCAACAGACTTCTTCTTTGTTAGTRCCTAACTTCTCTGGCTTTACTCAGCAGGCTATCGCGACCCACGAAGACCTGTCATTTGACCCAGCTGCCACGGTAGAAAACATTCAGCTATCCGAATTGTCGCTTGAGAAATGGTATGCCATTGATGGCCCAAGACGCGCCTTGCAGCTTCACAGGGACTTTATGGCMTMTTTYTGGCGSAACCGYCAYAGCTACGGCTWCAAAGCRATTGATGTRCGGCGCTACKGTGGCACCCATGTGGCTGAAACCTTGTTAKCTGAAGGCGTGATCACSATTAAAACGAGCTATTGGKGCCAGCTSCAAGCCATTTTAAAGCGCACACAGATATTTCAGCAGCTCGGAATGTTCAGCTTTCAGTCTATGCCTTACATCGATGTTGCGAACCATCCCCGCGCCATCGATATGACCCAGCATCGCAGGGATAAGACAGAAATCCTTAATATCATTAGAGCGGAGCGAAATGCCCAGCGCCACGGGGTTAAAACCGCCCTAACCAACGATGACACAGTAGAGCGCCTAGGATTTAACATCGAGCGCGTTATTCAGGACGCAGGTTGGGCAGTAAGGGAAATGATAGATGGTCTTAATAGCCATTTACTCCATGTTAGATTTGATACCTCAGACGTAGGGGTAACCCAGAGAGCTGGAGTGTCTAAATTATGGCTGGCACTGATGTTCGGCGGCGTGACCCAGATTGATGATGTACTTAAACAGCTGTTATCGCCTGCTCAGCTGGCTCAACTCAAAGAGCATCCGAGCGACTACCTCAATGCCAGCAGAGTCATGGCCAAGTCGTTGAACTTGATTGTCGCTGAATTAATCCGAGCTGCCCATGATTGGAACGGCGCTATATCAACGCTTAAACAGCAATTATGTAAAGGCTTAACGCGGGAAGAGTACAAGGTCGCTGTCGGCTCCCTGGTGCCAGCCGAAGTGTACGACCAATCCATTTTGGAGTGGTGGAAGCCAAACCCTGACAACTTCAAATTGTTGTTGGGGAAAGCGTTAGAAACGATGGAAGAGAACTTACGCTTTATTGAGTCACTTAACCAATCGTTACAGCGAGTACAGCGCCTAGCAATGCCGCAGGCAGCTAACAAGATGACTCTGGGTGCACGCTTGACGGCATTGAAGAGGAAGGCAGCGTAAGGCAAAATTTGCGTGATTTGGACTTGGTGAGATCCTGTATTTAAATAAACAGGAGCCTTGCCATGCCCAGATTCGATTTCAAAGACCCTCTCAATCCACGGTTGGCGGTAAAGCCGCAAGTGTGGCAAACGCCCTTTATCCGGCTAGCTAATCGCATCCCTCCTAGTTACCGCATCCACTTCGTTGGCGTGACAGTAGATTGCCGTTTAGGCTACACCGGAAGGCGCCAATTTCACTCGCTGGCGCAAGCTCTCATTTGGGCCGAATCAATGTATGGTGATTCGTGGTCGAATAAGCGATTTACTCAGGAGTTGGATTTGCATGTTTTATTGGATTGCACCAGTCGCTCGCTACCACAGGATTTGAAAAATTCCATAGCGGCACAGTTACGCAGATGCTAATAGGCTAAATTTGCCCAACGCGCCAAAAGTGTAAAGTTAGATTTATGCACGAGGTAACAACTTGTTTTCAATATCAAATACACCTTAAACCTAAACATTAAAAATTTGCCATAATCTCTTTAGAGATTTTGATAACCGACTTATGATAGTAGTTTTGATAGGTGATAAATTACTCTATCAAATTGTATACATTTTGATAGGGTGCATTTTTGACTTTTATCGCCCAACTGGTGTAAATTGAGCGAATCGAACGATTCGTTTAAAGGTGATAAATGAACACTCTTTCAGCCAATGAAGCAAAAATTCACTTTGGAGATTTGTTGCTCAAAGCTCAACAAGCT
>NZ_JAKKRZ010000077.1:0-1947 GCF_025653725.1 Shewanella sp. SM74
TTAACCTGAACTCGATGTATGGACTCCAACAACCTACAGTCGTAAGTTGGTGTCGACCAAAACAAAAGGAGTCCATACATGAGTAAGCCTACAATAATATCTCTCGACCTTGCAAAAAAGTCATTCAAGTTTGTAAAGTGAATCCATATGGTGAGTTGTTATTCAATAAAGCCATGTCACCACAAAAAACGAAAGACCTTCTTGCCAACTCTCCTCCTTATATCGTTGCTATGGAAGGCAGTGCTAGCTTTCACTACTGGGCTCGAGTCGCACAATCATTTGGGTATGAAGTCAAAGGGATGGCACCTAAAAAAGTAAAACTCTATATCAGCAATCAAAAAACAGATGCTAATGATGCTATCGGCATTGCCATCGCATCAACACAGTTAGGAATGACTTTCTGCCAGGTTAAAGACCTATCACAACAGAATATTCAAGCGATTCAAATCAGCAGAAAATGGTTCGACCGAACAATCACATCACTGGGTAACCACATACGAGCGTTGTGTTTTGAATATGGCGCTATCATCACGTTAGGTAAAAAGTCATTAGGGCAAGCCATCACTCACTTTATTTCGCCAGAATCAACAGACTTACCTGAGCAAATCAAACCATTGTTCATGATTTTATGGCAACAATATCAAACAACAGAAGAGCACTACAAAGCGGTAACGCTACAGTTAAAGCAGTGGGTCACTCAATCAGAACCTTGTAAACGCTTGATGAAACTCGAAGGCGTTAGTCATATTGGTGCAGCTGGCTTGCTTAGGTGACGGTCAAGGTTTTAAGAATGGCCGGTATGCGGCTGTCTTCGTTGGTGTTACCCCTAAATAACACAGCAGTGGAGGTAAGGTTGTTATGATTGGAATAGATAAGCATGGTGGCGATAAATACCTGCGTTCAATCCTCTACCAAGGCGCACTCTCTGTTATATCAAGGCTGCCAGCAGAGGGAAAAACCTATAAACAGCAATGGCTTATCAATTTAGTCAGGCGAGTGGGTATAAAACGTGCTTGTGTCGCGTTAATCAATAAAACCGTTCGCACCGCATGGGCATTACTCAATTACAGAACCGAATATAACAGTCAGACCATATAGAATATTGTTTTAGAAAAAGTTTTATAAAAAGTTCAGCAAAATGCATTAACAAATATGTAAGACCAACCTTCTGAAAACCTGTTTATCCCGACAGCGTTAATAACGCTACAATCTCGATAAGGACAGAGGGTGCGAATAGATCATTGGTTAGAAGATAGCTTCTTCAATAAAAAACCGTATATACGTGCGTATCTAATCTTTTTGTCGAAACTTTTGCTAAACAGAGGTGGAGTCCATATATGGGATAAGAAATGTTGAACTAATAGCCCTCTAAGTGATCGGATCTTTCGACCAAGAGAAACCCCATCACACCGGAGGGCCTATGCATAAGTTAGTGGAAGTATTTTGCGATGTCGATGATTTTTGCGCTGTTTTCATTCCAGAATGGGAAAAAACGCTGTTAACCGATGGCACATGCAAGCGTCAACGCGCTGGCCGTATGACGATGAGCGAAGTGATGACCATCATCATACTTTTCCAGATGTCTCATCATCGTGATTTCAAGAACTTCTACATCGGCTATTTAGCTCATTTCTACAAATCCGCTTTTTCCAATTTACTCAGCTATACCCGCTTTCTTGAGGTGATGCCCAAGGCTTTAGTGCCGTTTTGCAGCTACTTTGCCAGCCTCAAGAGTGACCCCACTGGCATCGAATTTGTAGATTCAACCAGCATCAAAGTGTGTCATAACTTACGTATTCATCGCCATAAAACCTTGGCGGGGGTGGCGTGCAGAGGTAAAGGCACCATGGGTTGGTTCTATGGCTTTAAGCTGCATTTGATTGTGAATCACCAATGCGGAATAGTGGCTGGCAAAGTGAACTCTGCGAATGTACATGACACAAAACC
>NZ_JAKKRZ010000078.1:0-1923 GCF_025653725.1 Shewanella sp. SM74
CAAGATAGATTCTCTTGGCCGAATTCTTCAATAGCTTGCCAGCCATCACAACCTGAAGCGATTGCGGCTAAAACAAGAAAAATAATATCAACTAAATCATGGTCTAGGTTGATGTGAGAGCGAGGGTCTTCGATGAGTTTCAAGTGTTCAAATAAGGACATGGATTAGGCTCAGTAGAATAACATGCCCGATCAGATCATGCAGATAGGAAGAAGTTCCCTACTGTTAACAAAGTATGATCCCGCCCTGACTTACACGCGAGTGCATAATCTCGTTAGCCCTTCATATCTATGATAATCCGTTATTCCACTTAACTAAAAAACATCACAATACATTAGAGCCTACATTCATCCTCCGAGTTAGAATGACTACCTACTACTTTAAAATTATGCGAATCAAGCATCTTTGCTGACTTTGCGGTTACATGCAGTGCGCCTTTACAACTCACAAACTCTTTTCTTTCATGTGCATGCACAGCGTCCCAATAGTCATTTAAAGCTAATTGCATAACCACATTTTTTCGACACCTCGAACAAGAGATCTAACAGTAATCTCGCCGAAATCATCATCAGGTAAATGTGTCATTCTGCTAACTAAGCCAAATGCTTCATAGGCTTTAATAACATAATTCCCTTTATAAAATGCTGATGCGAGCTCTAGTGTAGGCACCTGTTCCGAACAGAAGTTAAATTGCTTTGGCATATTTTGGATATCGGCTTCAGCTCCAGCCAGATATATACTTATTGTGAATGACCTAGTTTTGGCAGTACCACTTAAGCCAACTAGTGCATCACATAAATTAGCACTTACACCACTTTCCACAATTGATTCGAATTCAAATACGCTTTCTGTATTTTGATAAGATTTTATCCCATTCTCTAAAGCTAACAAGCTACGAGACAAATTATTAGTGACAGCTCTAGTAATTGATATTTTATCTTGATCTAATTGGGCATCAAAAGACTCTACAATAGGAGCTATTAAATTAACGACAAAACTACCAACTTCTGTTTGGCCTAAGCGCAGTTGCTTTATAAAATTTTGAACATCAGTGTTACGTTGACCAGTAAAATGTGCTTTTTTTCTAAATGTAGAGAGTGTTGTTGCTGCAAGTAAGTCTCTTGATTTTTCAATAAGTAAAACTCCATCATCGATAGGAATAGTGCCTTCTTCTACATCGGCATGTACAACCCGTATTTTCACACTATCAGAAAAAAAATTATCTATTGCTCTTATAATTTTTAAAGGAGATCTATTTTCAAACTCTGAGAGCGAATTTACCGCGTCCAATATGCGCTGTTGATAGCCCTTAATATTAATCGATGTTGGTTGTATGACCTCAAAGTCAAAAAAACCTTCTTCTCTTCGATGCCAAATTGTAGCTTAACCGAAAACATCGCCATCTGGCACCCATCCATTTGACCGTAAGTAACATTCTAAATTTTTAGGCGGTATATTATGGGTAATATTTTTTAACTGAGAAATATTCATGCAGCAATACCTCCATGACTTGCCGACTCCATCAACAAAAGCATACTAGTAGCTGTTAAGATATTTTCTCTTGGGATCTTAATTGTAACTGATGTTCCATTGGTAGTTTCTTTCAAATCTCTCAGCGAAATCCAATAGCAACAATGTTTCATTTTCATGTGATCAAGTTCATATGAAAGCCATGCACTGAAGAATCCCCTGATGATTTACAAATAAATCATCAAATTAGGGTGGAAGCGCATCTTGTTGCATGATCAAATGGTTTCGCTAAAAACTACACTTGGACAACAAGATGCGCGAAGCCAATATCCTACAACATTCTTTACACCAATACTGCCCAGAACTTCACCTAAAACGATTAAACAGCTTGATGCTGGCCTCTAAGGCACTGATTGAATGTAAGACACTGACCTTGACTGAGTTAGGTCGAAA
>NZ_JAKKRZ010000079.1:0-1534 GCF_025653725.1 Shewanella sp. SM74
CCTGACTCTTATACACAAGTAGCGCCCTGAACGGAACCTTTCCCGTTTTCCAGGATCTGATCTTCCATGTGACTCCCAACATGGTAACGATCATGCTAACTTCTGCTCTTCATCATGCGGCCGACTGGGCTAAATCTGTGTTCTCTTCGGCGGCACTGGGTGATCCTCGCCGTACCACCCGTCTGGTTAACGTCGCCGCTCAATTGGCAAAATGTTCTCGAAAATCAATAACCATCTCATCAGAGGGCTGTGAAGCCATGCAGGAAGGCGCTTACCGATTTATCCGCAATCCCAACGTCTCTGCCGAGGCGATCAGAAAGGCTGGCGCCATGCAAACCGTCAAGTTAGCTCAGGCGTTTCCCGAACTGCTGGCCATTGAGGACACCACTTCTTTGAGTTATCGCCACCAGGTCGCCGAAGAGCTTGGCAAGCTGGGTGCTATTGGAGATAAATCCCGCGGATGGTGGGTTCACTCCGTTCTCTTGCTCGAGGCCACTACATTCCGCACCGTAGGATTACTGCATCAGGAGTGGTGGATGCGCCCGGATGACCCTGCCGACGCGGATGAAAAGGAGAGTGGCAAATGGCTGGCTGCGGCCGCAACTAGCCGGTTACGCATGGGCAGTATGATGAGCAACGTGATTGCGGTCTGTGACCGCGAAGCCGATATCCATGCTTACCTGCAGGACAAACTGACACATAAAGAGCGATTTGTAGTGCGCTCCAAGCACCCGCGCAAGGACACTGGCTCCGGATTGTATCTGTACGACCATATGAAAAACCAACCGGAGCTGGGTGGCTATCAGATCAGCATCCCGCAAAAGGGCGTGGTGGATAAACGCGGTAAACGTAAAAATCGACCCGCCCGCAAGGCGAGCTTGAGCCTGCGCAGTGGGCGCATCACGCTAAAACAGGGGAATATCACGCTCAATGCGGTGTTGGCCGAGGAGATTAACCCGCCCAAGGGTGAGACCCCGTTGAAATGGTTGTTGTTAACCAGTGAACCCGTCGAGTCACTAGCCCAAGCCTTGCGGGTCATCGACATATACACCCATCGCTGGCGGATCGAGGAGTTCCATAAGGCATGGAAAACCGGAGCTGGAGCCGAGAGGCAACGCATGGAGGAGCCGGATAATCTGGAGCGGATGGTCTCGATCCTCTCGTTTGTCGCGGTCAGGCTGTTACAGCTCAGAGAAAGCTTCACGCTGCCGCAAGCACTCAGGGCGCAAGGGCTGCTAAAGGAAGCGGAACACGTAGAAAGCCAGTCAGCTGAAACGGTGCTGACTCAGGATGAATGTCAGCTACTGGGCTATCTGGACAAGGGAAAACGCAAGCGCAAAGAGAAAGCAGGTAGCTTGCAGTGGGCTTACATGGCGATAGCCAGACTGGGCGGTTTTATGGACAGCAAGCGAACCGGAATTGCCAGCTGGGGCGCCCTCTGGGAAGGTTGGGAAGCCCTGCAAAGTAAACTGGATGGCTTTCTTGCCGCCAAGGATCTGATGGCGCAGGGGATCAAGATCTGATCAAGAGACAG
>NZ_JAKKRZ010000080.1:0-1274 GCF_025653725.1 Shewanella sp. SM74
ACCACCTCAATAAGTGCTATCAAGCGTGGACACCCCCATATGATAAAAGTGACCCACAAGAGGCCATATATATCGTGTGATACAGACAGGTTTTATTTCGGATATTATTCAAATCTCGACTGTTATTGCCATCCCGAAGATATGCATAAAGTGTTGTCGCTACTGATGAAGCAATTACCGGGGTCGGAACTCTTTTTATTGAAAAATGAACGAATAGTTGGCCTCTCTAAAGTTGGCACCCGTGACGGCAAACTAGCCCAACTGTCAGATTTCGCCCCTAAGAATCCCCAGCCCAGTTAACGTTTTTTCTCGCGCCTGTTATTGGCGTGAGATTCGGTGTCATCAGTGGCAGCTTTGCCACCAAGATGCTAACAGACTTTTTAGCGGCAAGGTCGTCAAGGGCGAGAAAACATTAAGTACGAGCTGTGTGGGTAGGTTAACGATGACCGTGCAGTCCGTAGGTACAGCAAAGGAATAGCTATATGAATAAGAGAGCAGCGCCGCAGCAGTCGGCGTCGACAGAGCAAGAGACGCAACCGTTGGACGACAGTCGGTATGAAGACCTGCCGCGCACTGAGTACCTGCAATTACCCCAAGAGGAGCAAGACCGGCTCTATCAGTTGCGTCAGCAGCGGGTGCGTGAGGCGCCCACCCTCTATGAGTGGGATATTAAGGTAGCGACTGTGTATGGCATTGGGTGGATCATGGTCCTTATTCCGTGCGGGATTACGGCTCTAGTTGGGTTGGTGACATACTGGTATGGATTTGAGCAATGGTATTATTTTCTCATCATAGCGATGATTTTTGGGCCATTTATGCGCTACCTCTGGTTGGCTGACAAACAGTACCACTATCGGCTCACCACCGAGGGGCTGGTCACCACCTATCATGATGCTATTCCGGATGCAGCCTATGCGGTAGTGCGGGGGCTGGCTTGGTTTGGTGTGGTGGTTTGTATTGTCGGGGTGGCCTTTTTAGGCCCAGCAGCGCTGGTTGGTGTAGGTGGAATGGCTCTGGGGGCATTGTTCTTTACTGGTTTTAAAAATGTAGAAACCACCTCAATAAGTGCTATCAAGCGTGGACACCCCCATATGATAAAAGTGACCCACAAGAGGCCATATATATCGTGTGATACAGACAGGTTTTATTTCGGATATTATTCAAATCTCGACTGTTATTGCCATCCCGAAGATATGCATAAAGTGTTGTCGCTACTGATGAAGCAATTACCGGGGTCGGAACTCTTTTTATTGAAAAATGAACGAATAGTTGGC